>NZ_JBLXHU010000010.1:67022-99313 GCF_048259285.1 Bizionia sp.
CATCTTTTACAAACAAAGCCAAATGAGGCTCGTGCTGTAGGACATTATTTTTTATTTCTACTTTTTCAAGATCACGAACATAAGGTGGATTAGACACTATCACATCAAAAAAACCTGTTGCCGATTTCAAGATGTCATTTTGAATATCTAAAATACTATCTTCAATACATGTAATAGAAACGTTGTTCAATTTCGCATTTTCTCGAGTCACTTGTAACGCTTCTGGACTCACATCTACAGCATAAACATGTGCATTTGGTAAATGCTTTGCCAAACTAACAGCAATACAACCCGTTCCTGTGCCAATATCTAATAATTTTAATGGTTGATCCTTTTTTCCGGAAAGCGATTTTAAAATCCAATCTACCAATTCCTCGGTTTCTGGTCGGGGAATTAAAGTGTGTTTATTCACCTTAAAAGGCAATCCATAAAATTCGGTTTTACCGATAATATGCTGAATGGGTTCCTCTAATTTTAATCGACTTAAAGCCTCAAATAGCGGTTGTTCCTCTTCTTTCGTTATGGTATAATTTGGCTCTAGAACTAAAGTTATTCTATTTAATCCTAAATAAAAATCGATGAGAATATTAAAAAAACTGCCCACTTCATCGGTTCCATATATGGAATCGAGTTCTTGATGAAATATGTTTTGGATCTCTTTTAAAATCAAAATATAATTGTTTGTATATTTCCTTGGTTCATAATTGTTTCAGCATCCAAACGTTACAAGAATAATGACCTGTACTTCCCATGGAAGCGGACAAAGGCTGAAAACCAACCTTTTTATAGAGTTTTTGGGCGCCAACCATAAATGGTAAGGTTTCTAAATAACAGGATTCAAAACCAAATTCTTGTGCTTTTTTCTGACAAACAGCAATCATTTTAGAGCCCAAACCCAAACCGCGGGCTTCGGGTAAGAAATACATTTTTTGTAATTCGCAAACAGTTTCAGCTGCTCCTTCTAAAGGCGCAATGCCACAACCTCCAATAATTTTTCGGTTATTAACAACTACAAAATAAGCCATTTTAGGTTTGTTATAGGTTTCCGTCATCACATCTAATGCCGCATCTTCATAAGCTGTTCCTACTTTAGGTGCGTCTAACTCCTCAAAAACAGAGCGAATAACAGCTGCAATTTGCGCATTATCTGCCTGGGTAATTTCTCTAATAACAATATTATTTTGACTCACTTTAATGTCTTATTTTTACATCTTGAAATTCTGGGATGAAGATACATGAAAAATACATAAATCGTTGCATTGAAATTGCCAAAAATGGATTGGGAACTACGGCTCCAAACCCTATGGTAGGCTCGGTAATTGTATATAAAAATCAAATAATTGGCGAAGGTTATACAAGTCCTTTTGGCGGTCCACATGCCGAAGTAAATGCCATTCAATCGGTTACAGACAAAACACTTTTAAAAGAGGCCACGCTATATGTAACTTTAGAACCTTGTAGCCATTTCGGGAAGACACCGCCTTGTAGCGATTTAATTATAAAAAATCAGATTCCAAATGTTGTTATTGGAACAACAGACACCCATAGTAAAGTTGCTGGAAATGGCATTAAAAAGTTAATAGAAGCTGGATGTCATGTTACCGTAGGCATTTTGGAAGATTCCTGTAAAGAACATCACAAACGTTTTTTTACGTTTCACAATAAGAAACGGCCTTATATTATATTAAAATGGGCTGAAACTGCTGATGGTTTTATAGCACCAAAAACTCGTAACGAACAAAAACCCGTTTGGATTACCAATGAATTTTCACGTCAATTAATTCATAAATGGCGCACTGAAGAACAAGCCATTTTAATAGGAACCAAGACAGCTTTGGCAGATAACCCAAGCTTAACCGTTAGAGATTGGACAGGTAAAAATCCCATTCGGTTTGTAATGGATAAACAGCAGAAACTTTCCAATAATTTAACCGTTTTTAATAACGAAGCTGAAACCATTCGGATTACGGAAAGCGATGTCGATTTTAACAAACCACTTGCCTTACAAATTGGTGAGTTTTTACATAAAAAGAACATTCAATCCGTAATTATTGAAGGTGGTGCACGAACACTTCAAACCTTTATTGATGAAAACTTATGGGATGAAGCCCGTATATTTACAGGGAAAACGACATTTACAGAAGGCACAAAAGCGCCTAGTTTTTCTGGTGATTTACTAGAAGAAACGTTTATCCAAGATGATACGTTACGGATTTACAAAAATATGATATGATTAAAACACTTATTTTCGACTTTGGTGATGTATTCATCAACTTAGATAAAGTTGGCGCTATGCAAAACGCTCTAAATCTATTTCAATTAAAAGAATTTTCGCCTGAAATGATTGCTTGCAACAAAGCTTATGAGCAAGGCCAAATATCTTCCGAAGCATTTATTACTTTTTACAAAAATGAATTTCCTAATTTAAGTGAACCGGAGATTTTAGATGCTTGGAATTATATTTTAAAAGATTTCCCAACACATAGATTAGCGTTTTTAAAACAATTGGCATCCGATAAAAAATACCAACTCATATTATTAAGCAATACCAATGCGCTTCATATTAAATGGATTCAAGAGCGCGTTGCTTTTTATGACGACTTTAAATCGCAATTTGACCAATTTTATTTATCGCATGAAATCCAATTACGAAAACCCAATCATTCTATTTATCAATTTGTTTTAGATCAGAATAATTTAAATCCTAAAACGTGTTTGTTTATTGATGACACGGAAGAAAACATACATGCTGCTTCGCAATTAGGTATTCATACTTGGCACATTAACCCCGAAACAGATGATATTGTTAATTTATTCAACGTTAAAAAAGACCTCTTTTGATTTACTTACTTTTAAGCATATTAGCGTCCACCATTATTTTTGTGCTATTTAAGTTGTTTGATAAGCACCAAGTAAACACGTTACAAGCTATTGTTTTCAATTATATTACAGCGTTTTCTATTGGAGTAATTGCCTATGAAGATCCTATAAATGTCCACGCCATTATTTCTACCGAATGGTTTTATGGCGCCATATTTTTAGGCTTTTTATTCATTGCCATTTTTAATGTTATGGCTATTACATCCCAACGTGTCGGTTTATCGGTTGCCAGTGTTGCCACAAAAATGAGCGTGATTATTCCCGTAGTTTTTGGCATTTATGTATATAAAGAAAGCGCAGGTTTATTTAAAATTATTGGTATTGTTGCCGCTTTATTGGCTGTGTATTTATCATCCATGAAATCGGGAACGCGTATTAAAAATAAAGCCTATTACATCTATCCTATTATTATATTTTTTGGCTCTGGAATTATAGATACCTCCATTAAATATATTGAAACAACCTATTTACCCGATAATGGTATTCCTATCTTTTCGGCAACCATTTTTGGTTTTGCTGCTCTAATTGGTTTAGGCACGATACTCATTAAAAAACTTCAAGGTAAGTTTAAATTTAACCCTAAAAGTTTAATTGGCGGCTTGGCTTTAGGAATCGTTAACTACGCATCTATTTATTACATTCTGAAAGCTTTAGATCACGAAACTTTAGAAAGCTCCACCATTTTTACCGTTAACAATGTGGCTATTATTTTGCTTACCTCGCTTTTAGGTTTATTCTTATTTAAAGAAAAGCTTTCTACAAAAAATTGGATAGGTATTAGTTTAGCCGTAATTTCGATTTTGTTAGTAACCGCCTTGTAAATGACACTAAAAGACACGTATAAAACCATTTCAAAACCTTCTGAAGAAGTCTTATTTAAAGACAAAAACAGCAAGTTTTTTGGTTATGCTTTTCCTATAAAACATGAAGATGATGTTAAGGAACACCTAGATACTTTAAAGAAAAAACATCATACAGCGGGACATTGGTGTTATGCGTACCAAACTGGTATGGATGAGACCCAAATTTATTTTAGAGCCAACGATGATGGCGAACCTAATAATAGCGCAGGCATGCCTATTTATGGGCAAATCCAATCCTATAATGTTACAAATGTGCTCATTGTGGTTGTTCGTTATTTTGGAGGTGTAAAACTAGGCGTTGGAGGTTTAATACATGCTTACAAAACAACAGCTCAAATGGCTTTGGAAGCATCAAAAATTGTTAAGCGCACTATAAATAAGCAATTTCTTATCCGATTTGACTATAAGAATATGAACAAAGTAATGCGTGTTATAAAAGAGAACAATTTAAAAATTGTTGACCAAACATTAGAACTCGATTGTCAAATTATTATTTCCGTTCGCCTTAAGGAGAGCAAAAAAATATCAGAAAAATTTGAAGCTATTTACGAAGTATCTATTACGGAACGTGATTAAAACAATTCTAACTTCTTCAAAATATAATCTGGACACTTCATGGGGCGTTTACTATTCATATCAATAAACGCTAAAACGGTATTTGCAGTTACCAAAACATCACCTGCCGCATTTGTAATTTCATAGTCAAATTCTATCTTCACTGAAGGGTTTTTTTTTAGCTGTGTTTTTACTTTAATAACCTCATCATAAAGGGCTGACTTCTTATAATTTAAGCTCATAGAAATTACAGGGAGCATCACACCACTTTTTTCCATTTCATTATAAGAGAGACCCATTTTTCGGAGCCATTCCGTTCGACCCATTTCCAGATATAACGCATAATTCCCATGATGAACCACTCCCATTTGGTCGGTTTCACCATATCTCACTCTTATAGGTATTTCATCGAAAAAGAACATCTTATTTGAATATTTTTTTGTAGTTTAGGCAATGCAATAAGTATGCGAAAAAATATCTTAATATTCAATAGAGTTTCATTTTTTTTTTAAGATTTTTGTTCACATATTTGCCAAGCTAAAGATCAATAAGGGAATTTCATTTTCCCGATAAACTACTAACGAATAAATTTGTAATTTTATAATGAGTGTAACTGCGCAATCGGTATGGGGAAATTGTCTGGAATTTATTAAGGATAATATTCAACCGCAAGCATATAAAACATGGTTTGAGCCTATAGTCGCAGTAAAATTCACTGATAACGCACTTAGTATTCAAGTCCCAAGTAAATTCTTTTACGAATGGCTGGAAGAACATTACGTTAAAATTTTAAAAGTTGCTTTAACCAAGCAGCTTGGGGAAAATGCCAAATTAGTTTACATTATAAAAATGGAAAACACCTATGGCAACAAGCAACCTTTTACAGAGCGAATACCTAGTGCAAATCGTTCATCGGTTAAAGCGCAAGACGTAGACATTCCTTTAAACAATAAAAATCCAGAATTGCGAAACCCTTTTATAATTCCTGGCATTAGGAATGTAAAAATTGAATCGCAATTAAACCCTAATTATAGTTTTGAAAACTTTTTAGAAGGTGACTCTAACCGATTAGCACGAAGTGCAGGTTTAGCTGTAGCGGCAAAACCAGGTGGAACATCCTTTAACCCATTATTAATTTTTGGAGGTGTTGGTTTAGGAAAAACGCATTTAGCCCATGCTATTGGTGTGGATATTAAAGACAAATATCCTGAAAAAACGGTTTTATATATTTCAGCAGAAAAATTTACGCAACAATATATAGATGCGGTTAAGAAAAATAACCGAATTGATTTTATTCACTTTTATCAAATAATTGATATTTTAATTATTGATGATGTTCAGTTTTTATCAGGCAAATCAGGAACGCAAGATGTATTTTTCCACATATTTAATCACTTACATCAAAACGGAAAACAAGTTATTTTAACGAGTGATAAAGCACCTGTTGATATGCAAGATATTGAACAACGCTTATTATCACGTTTTAAATGGGGACTTTCTGCCGAATTGCAAAGCCCAGACTTTGAAACCCGTGTGTCTATATTGAAAAACAAACTTTATAGAGATGGTGTGGAAATGCCAGAAGAAATTATTGAGTATGTTGCCAAACATATCAAAACTAATATTCGTGAATTAGAAGGTGCTATTATTTCATTAATTGCACAGTCTTCTTTCAATAAAAAAGAAATTACTGCAGATTTAGCCAAACAAGTGGTTGAAAAGTTTGTAAAAAATACTAAACGTGAAGTTTCTATAGATTATATCCAAAAAATTGTATCTGATTACTTCCAAATGGATGTGGATACATTACAATCTAAAACTAGAAAGCGCCATATTGTTCAAGCACGTCAGTTAGCCATGTTTTTTGCTAAAAAATACACGAAAGCTTCATTGGCAAGTATTGGTTCACAAATTGGAAAACGTGATCATGCAACGGTATTACATGCATGTAAAACGGTTGATAATTTATCATCTACCGATAAGCAATTTAAAAAATATGTAGACGATTTAACTAAAAAATTGTCTGTTTAATCCTCTAAATTATATTTCCGATGTCTCGGGATCCAAATATTACTAAAATACTCATGGTTTGTTTAGGCAATATTTGCCGCTCACCTCTAGCTGAAGGCATTTTAAAATCGAAACTACCAGATACTGGTTTTTTAGTAGATTCGGCCGGAACAGGAAATTACCATGTTGGTGATACACCAGATCCGCGCTCCATTAAAATTGCTAAAAAATACGGATTAGATATTACAACACAACGCGGAAGACAGTTTAGTGTTGCCGATTTTGACAACTTCGATTATATTTATGTAATGGACAGTTTCAATTTTGAAAATGTTGTTAAACTAGCCAGAAATGCCAATGACATTGCCAAAGTACACTACATATTAAACGAAATATATCCCAATCAAAATCATAGTGTCCCAGATCCGTACACTGGCGGTATCCAAGGTTTTGATAACACCTTCAAAATGCTGGATGAAGCGTGTTTAATACTCTCTCAAAAACTTCTTAAATAATTGTATATCACTATTTAATATTTTAAAATAATGAGTCGGTTGGTTATTTTTTGTAATTTGTGCTAACACAGAAACCTAAAACAAATGAAAAAGAGCCTAACCCTTGTTGTATTTTTATTAATTACGATTACAACCTACGCACAACAAGTAGGAATCGATTTATATGCAGCTGGATTTAACAATCCTGTTGGCATAAAGCACGCCAATGATAATCGCTTATTCATTGTTGAAAAAGCAGGTGTTATTAAAATTATCAATGCACAACAAACCGTTAACTCCACACCGTTTTTGGATATAAATAGTTTAGTGAGTAATAGCGGTGGTGAACGTGGATTATTAGGATTAGCTTTTCACCCCGATTATGCAACCAACGGCTATTTTTACGTTAATTATATAAATAACGCTGGCGATACCGTTATTTCGCGATTTACCACTAACCCAGCAAATAGCGACATGGCCAATATTAATTCTGAAGTTATATTCATGACCATTAGCCAACCTTTTGGCAACCACAATGGCGGCGATTTAGCATTCGGTGAAGACGGTTTTTTATACATTGCTTCGGGTGATGGTGGTTCTGGTGGCGACCCCGGCAATCGCTCGCAAGATTTAACAACGCTGTTAGGAAAACTTTTACGCATTGATGTTAACAATGCAAGCAATGGGTTAAACTATGCTATTCCCGCAGACAATCCTTTTATTTCTGATTCCAACGCTTTAGACGAAATTTGGGCTTACGGACTACGCAACCCTTGGCGTTTTTCGTTTGATAGAACCAATAACGAGTTGTGGATTGCCGATGTTGGCCAAAGTGAAATTGAAGAAATTAACAAAGTAAGCACCACAGAGAGCGGAATTAATTACGGATGGCGTTGTTATGAAGGAAATGCCCCCTATAATACAAGTGGTTGTGCCGATGCCTCCACCATGGTTTTTCCAGTTTCACAATACACCCATTCAAGTAGTGGCGAATTTAAATGCTCCATTACAGGTGGCTATAGCTATCAAGGCAGCCAATTTCCAGCGTTTGTTGACACCTACTTCTTTGCTGATTATTGTAGTGACGAAATTGGCACACTCATTTTTGAAAACAACACCTGGAACATGGCATTTACAACACCTTTTAACAACAAAGGTTGGACCACGTTTGGCGAAGATATGGCTGGGGAATTATACATTGCAGCTGCCAGTACTGGTGAAATTTTTAAAATAATAGATACTAATTTAAGTGTTGCCGAAAACAATTTAAAAACCATTAAAGTTTATCCCAATCCAGCAACAGACACTGTATCTATTGATGCCTTTTCAGCTTCTAATACGCTTTCAGAAGTTGTAATTTATGATGTTCATGGCAAGCGCATAAAAACCATTTCAAATATTAATAAACAACACGTTAATATTTCTGTTTCATCTATTAGCAGTGGTTTATATTTTATTGAAATAAGCGACTCCAATCAAAACATATCCACAAAAAAACTGATTATAGACTAATGACCACCAAACTCGGAAAATTATTTCTAATACCTACAACCCTTGGCGACACCAACCCATTAGATGTGTTACCAATTACTGTTAAAAACACCATAGAAGCCCTTGATATTTTTATTGTTGAAAATGAAAAAACAGCAAGACGCTTTATAAAAAGTATAGCTCCAGAAAAAAGTCAGCCGTCTTTACAATTGTTTTTACTTAATAAGTTTACCGAATTCACAGAGCTTCCCGAGTTTTTAAATCCGTGTTTGAAAGGTAAAAACGTAGGATTACTATCCGAAGCAGGTTGTCCTGCTGTTGCAGATCCTGGTGCAGATGTGGTTAAAATTGCGCATCAAAAAAACATTGAAGTTGTTCCTTTAGTTGGCCCTTCCTCTATAATTATGGCAGTTATGGGTTCTGGAATGAATGGCCAGAGTTTTGCTTTTAATGGCTATTTACCTATTGACAAGCAAGAGCGCAAAGCTGAATTACAACGATTGGAACGTGTGTCATTTCAACAAAATCAATCGCAGTTGTTTATTGAAACACCTTACCGAAATAATGCCATGTTAGAAGATATTTGCAAGGTGCTCCATCCCGATACCGATGTTTGCATTGCCTGTGATATTACCTTACCAACTGAGTTCATTAAAACACAGTCTGTTCAAGCATGGAAAAAAAATAGTGCAGACCTACATAAAAGACCTGCACTATTTATAATTCACAAAAGTTGACATTTTTTAAGCTGTCAACTTTACTTTTGCTTTTCTATTTGGTTTTACTTTAGAAGTATCATATCCAGAAAACTTTTTTATATAATATTGGATAGACGTTCCGTATGCATCGGTAAAACCTTGTTCACCATAGCTTCTTAAATACTTTTTTACATTTCCGGGACCAGCTAAATGCGCAGCCGCTAAAATTCCTGATTCAGTAATTAGAACACCATTAATGGTTTGCCCATTAAAGCGTTTAATATCCTTTCTTAAAATCCACTTGTTACGTTCTGCATTGGCCACAAATGCCTTTTCTTGCATTTCCGGGTTTTTCAAGAAGTGAACTGGATTATGGATTCCAATCATTTTTAATGTTTCCTTGCCAAATTGGTACTTACCTAAATAACCAAAGGTATTTACTATAAAATAATCACCTCTAGATTCTTTAAAGCCTAAAGCTTCTTTAAACCCAACGAATGATTTTCCTAAAGTTGGTGAAAACGGTTTGTACGTTTTTTCTAACGGTAAGATGTGGTCAAATGACATTTCAGAAGTTTCAACAGTATTAAATGCTAAATCATTAACTGAATAATCATTTTCTGTTATGGTCTTGTTCGATGTAAACGAACCTACAATTAAGACACATATTATAAGTACTAGTACTAGATAATTTAAGATACTTTTTCTCATAATTTTTGAATTTTTTTAACTCATTTCCTTGAGGGAATGGGTTGTAAAATTTCAGCGTGCAAATATACAACTTTTTTTTAATATCTGACAATTAATCGATTAAGTGTTTCTAAAAGTAGATTCCGTGAAAGCGAATACCATTTTCTTCGTTGAACTCCATAGCTGGAAATGGTATTTTTATTGTGTTGAAAATATCAAAAACGGTCTTTAATATGTGAGAATTTGTTTTAATTCTAGTCAAGTCAACATCCAAACTTACATAAAATTGTCGAACCCTATTTTGGTTTTGGAACATGTCATTTACAGTTTCATTACTTCCGGTTAACATGCCTTCTGCACCATAACCAAATGCTACATTTATCCAAGTTGGAATTTTACTATGCTTAAAGAAGGAATGAATATTGAAACTTAACCAATAGGTCTGACCATTATAATCTTTTAAAAACTCTTCAGCCAAACCATTACCTAGTTTGTCCGGTCGTTGAGATGCGTATTGCGTTCTATGGAACGAGTATTTCATGGTTATGCGTTGTTCATCCCACAATAATTCTTGACCTATAAACAATCCGGTTCCTGCTGCATTAGCTGCCATATCGCCCCAAGAAAATCCCCATTCGTCTGAAAAGCCATCTAAAACTTCAACCGCTGTTAGAAATGTAAAACCTAAAGTACCACCATAAACAAGTTGATCTTTTTTACTAACACCACTCCAATTTAAAATATGAGCTCCTATTCTACCTAATTGATAAGCCGAATACACATGTCCCAATTTATCCATTTGTAACCATTCGCTATTATCATCAAGCGTATGAAAATTAGAACGCGGATAGTCCGCATACCATAACTGATTTAAAGCTAACAGAGAAACAGTTCCAAGCGCAGCTTCTGATATAATAACCGCATTTCGTCTTGGCTTATTTAAAGTATCGCTTGGTTTTAAAAAAGAATTGAGAGCTGATTGGGAAACACATGTCAAAGACATAAGTCCAAAAGCGATATGTAAAACTATGTGTTTCAAGCTTTATTGATAAATACCCTGTTTAGACAGATAACTATGATATTCACGTGCGTTTGCATTATGCTGACTTAAGGTTTTAGCAAATTTATGATAACCTAAGCGCTTGGCATCAGCAGCAAAATATAAATAACTATGTTTTTCGTAATTCAAAACGGCATCAATGGCAGAAATATCTGGCATGGTAACTAATCCAGGAGGTAATCCTGCATACATATATGTATTGTAAGGCGAATTGATTTCTTTATGTTTATTTAACACGCGCTTTATAATGGTGTTTTGATATTCTGGTAATTGGTATGCTGCATATTTTAAAGTTGGATCTGCCTGTAGTGGCATTTTAATTCGTAACCTATTAATATAAACACCTGCAACACGTGGCTGTTCTTCCGCTTGTTTGGATTCTTCATATACTATGGAGGCCAACGTCATCACATCATTTTGCGTTAAATTTAATGCTTTGGCTTTTGCTAATCTATTTTCGGTCCAAAACCGTTTGTATTCCGTTAGCATCCTATCCCGAAATTGTTCTGCGGATGTATTCCAAAAAAACTCATAACTATTAGGTAAATACATTCCTAGCGCCGTTGCATTGGAAAAATTATTAGCTTTTAAAAACTCTGGGTCGCGCATGGCAGTAACTAAAGACACGCTATCTGCTTCTATTTGCATACTAACGCGGCCGGCTAAATATTCCAAGGATTGCTGATTATTAAACGCCAAATTAAAGGGTAAGTTTTTACTGCGAATGGAATTTATAATATCATTATTGTTCATGCCTTTTTTAATTGCATAACGTCCAGCCTTAATATTCGTGGTGTATTTTTTCTGCTTGGCAAGTGCGTCAAAAGAACTTATATCCTTTAAAAGCGGCTGTAATTGTTCCCGTACTTCTGAATATGATGCATTGGTGGAAACATAAATATAAGCTTCATCATTATTAAAAGCCGTATTGGGTGAAAACATAGTGCTATACACAAAATACGCAAAGTAAGCCGCTACTAATAATCCGATAAGAGCAACAGCCCAAAGTATTTTTTTGATATACATTTAATTAAAAATTCGTTGTAAGAAATATTCGTTTTTATAGGAACCGTTTACATAATTCCAATCTTTTTTTAATCCTATTTTTATAAATCCGTTGCTTTCAAACAGATTTAAACTCATAATATTGTCTTCTGAAATATTACAAAACAGCTGATGTAAATCTAAATGCGTTTTTGCATACGACATTAATAGTTTTAAAGCTTCATTTCCATAACCTTGTTGCCGATCCGATTTACTATAAATAAGAATACCAATACCAGCACGTTTATTTTTGAAATCGCAATCAAATAAATCTATCAACCCAATGGATTCATGATTTTCATTCGCGATTACTAATCGTAACTGTTTTACTTCATAAATATCTTTATGAGCGTTTTCAAGATATTGTTTTATTAAATATCGTGAATAAGGTGTTTGTGTACTGCTTAACTCCCAAATGGATTCGTCATTCTCAATGGTATAAATGAGATCCAAATCTTCTGGTTCCAATGCGCGCAAATACATATGTTTCCCTTGTAATGTTAACATTCTATTTCACCTTTAAAAACTTGCGTTGCTGGACCAATAAGCCAAATATTCTGATATTTAGAATCGTTTTTATCAAAAGAAACTTGTAGTTCACCACCTTCCGTTTCTAACGAAATGAGGTTCTTTTCCGTTTCACCAATGGCGTGCATGGCCAATGCCACAGCTGTTACACCCGTACCACAGGATAAGGTTTCATCTTCTACACCACGTTCGTATGTTCGAACAGAAAAATTAGTCTCTGAATTTTTTACAACAAAATTTACATTCGTTCCTAATTCATTATAAGGCTCCCCATATCTAATGTTTGAACCTGTCTTTTTAATATCAATATTTTTTAAATCAGTGGTCAGCTGCACATGGTGTGGCGACCCTGTATTTAAAAACACATGGGTATCAAATATATTTATATGTGGGACATCTTGCATTTGAAGTTTTACCAAATCTGCTTCAATTATGGCATCATGTTTACCATCAACCGCCATAAATTGTGTGTCTTTTTTAATAATACCTAAAAATTTAGCAAAAGCTACAAGACAACGCCCACCATTTCCACACATAGAACTTTCGTTTCCATCAGAATTGTAATACACCATTTTAAAATCTAATGTATCGTGATTCTCCAACAAAATTAATCCGTCAGCTCCTATGCCAAAACGTCTGTCGCATAGCTTTTTAATGGCTTTGGTATTGTTTTTGTCAAATATAAGTTGACGGTTGTCAATCATGACAAAATCGTTACCTGTTCCTTGATATTTATAAAATGTATAAATCATAAGCAGGGCAAATATATGAATTAAAGGTGGTTTTTTTCTATGTTAATTAGGCGTTAAAGTCGACGTTAAAAAAAGTTAAACTTGAAAAAGCCATTCAATAATAAATTAATTTTAATCGTTATTCATTTAATTAAAACAATTATAGATTATGAAAAAGATTTTAACGCTTGTATTTGTTTCCGTATTAGGTGGTGCCTTAACTTTATCCGCTTATAAAGTATTTTTAGAACCAGAAGCTTCTATAACGACTACTGAACCGCAACAAGAGCAAACTACTTATCTGCCAACAAGTTTTAATAATACCAATTTATTAAATTCGGCAAGTGTTCCCAATTTTGTAAATGCTGCAGAAGAAACCGTACATGCCGTTGTGCACGTGAAAAACACAGCTGTTGTTTCGGCACCCACAACCATGCAAGATTACTTTTATGGTAGACGTTCACAAAAAGCACAAGTAGGAACTGGAAGTGGTGTTATTATTAATAAAAACGGATATATTATTACCAATAATCACGTTATTGCTGGTGCCAAAGAGCTATCTATTACTACCAACGACAATAAGATTTATCAAGCCACTTTAATAGGAACTGACCCAAAAACGGATATCGCGCTATTAAAAATTGAAGCGGATGAAGATTTACCATATATTACATTTGGCGACTCCGATATGGCTAAAATTGGCGAATGGGTACTAGCAGTGGGTAATCCATTTAATTTAACATCAACGGTTACGGCTGGGATTATTTCGGCAAAATCACGCGATTTATCCGGTCAAAATTACCAATCATTCATCCAAACCGATGCGGCCGTAAATCCAGGAAACTCGGGAGGTGCTTTGGTTAATAGTAATGGTGAGTTAATTGGTATAAACACTGCTATTAGTTCACAAACAGGCTCCTATATTGGCTATTCGTTTGCTGTTCCTAGCAATATTGCACGAAAAGTGATAGAAGATATAATGGAATTTGGTATTGTTCAAAATGGCATTTTGGGCGTTAGTGGTATTAGTTTAAATGGAAAATCGTCTGAAGAATTGGACGTTAATTTAACGGAAGGATTTTATGTAGGTGCTGTTGAAGCACAATCAGGCGCCGAGCAAGCTGGAATTAAAAAAGGCGACATTATTACTAAAATAGACAATGTAAGGATTTCAAAATTTGCCGATTTAACAGGTTATTTAAGCACCAAACGTCCTGATGATGTTGTGAATGTAATGGTTTTAAGAGACAATTCGGAAAAAGCGATTCCAGTAACCTTATCGAAATTTGAGATTTTAACTACTGAATTTTTAGATATTCAAGTAAAAAATATTTCAAAAGACATTAAAGAGCAATACCAAATAGATCATGGTGTGTTGGTAACCAAAAGCGATAATTACTGGCTATACCAAAAAATTGGATTGAATAAAGGCTATATTATTACGGATATAAATGATATTCAAATTAATAGTATTGACGATATTTCTATCTTAAAAAAGAAATATGGAAATGCTTTAGATAAGAATATCGAAAAAATAAGCATTATAAATACACGTGGCCAAAAGCAAAGTTTTATTTTCAGGTAACAGGCTGCAAACCAAAAAAATCCCTTTAACGTTTCTATATGTTTTAGGGATTTTTTTATATAAAATACACGATAAAAACGGTTGAAATGTACTATTTTTGCACGCAGATTCAAGAGCCTTAAAAACAGCTTGGATAGATAAAAATTAACAACACACTAAAATTATTACACAATGAGTTTTAACGAGACTTATGAAAGCGAATTAGCATTTCAAGCCGATAGACGAAGAGCTACGGTAGAATTTATTAAAATTATTAGCGATCTTTGGTATGACAAATCTATCGAGCTGGTCCTGTTTAGAAATCAATTAATTGACCGCAACGTCAGTGAAATTCTAAATTTACACGAATATGCAGGCGAATTTGTTCAAAAACCAATTTCAATTTTCGATTCTGTTGAAATAGCGCAAGCTATTAAAACATTAGATTTACCACCTGCCAAGTTGGACATTGGTAAACTAACCTATGAATACCATTTAGAAGAAAAGAAATTTAGTAATGCTTTAGCCTTTGTTGCTGATAGATTACAAGGCGCTAAAACCGAACATCCTATCCAACCAAAAGACGTTGTTCTTTATGGTTTTGGACGTATTGGTCGTTTAGTGGCACGTGAATTAATGACAAAAACAGGTAAAGGTAGTCAGTTGCGTTTACGAGCTATTGTTACTCGTGGAAAAATAGATAAAACGGTTTTAGAAAAAAGAGCTTCATTATTACGCAATGATTCTGTTCATGGTGATTTTTCGGGAACTGTTGTTGCCGATCTTGACAACAATGCGTTGATTATTAATGGCACTACGGTTAACATCATTTCAGCCAATGCGCCAGAAGATATAGATTACACAAAATATGGTATCAATAATGCATTAGTTATAGACAACACAGGTGCATTTAGAGATCATGAAGCCTTAAGTAGACATTTAAAATCTAAAGGAGCAGAGAAAGTATTACTTACAGCACCAGGTAAAGGTGTCCCTAATATTGTTCATGGTGTCAATCACGAAGAGCACAATCCAGATACAGTACATATCTTTTCTGCCGCATCGTGTACAACCAATGCCATTACACCAATTTTAAAGGCTATTGAAGATACATTCGGCGTAAGAAGTGGTCATTTAGAAACCATTCACGCCTATACAAACGATCAGAATTTAGTAGATAACTTCCATAATAAATACCGTCGTGGTCGCGCTGCAGCATTAAACATGGTTATTACAGAAACTGGTGCAGGAAGTGCTGTTTCAAAAGCATTACCAAGTTTAGAAGGTAAGTTAACCTCTAACGCTATTCGTGTACCTGTGCCTAATGGTTCTTTAGCCATTTTAAATTTGGATTTAGAAAAAGCTACTTCAATGGAAGCCATTAATGCCACTTTAAAGAAATATGCTTTAGAAGGTAATTTAGTGGAACAAATAAAGTACGAATTAAGTGATGAGTTAGTTTCTAGCGATATAGTTGGAAGTTCAGCACCCGCCATTTTTGATAGTAAGGCAACTATAGTCCGTCCTGATGGTAAAAAAACAGTACTATATATATGGTATGATAACGAATATGGCTACAGCCATCAAGTTATTAGATTAGCAAAATACATTGCCAAAGTAAGACGCTTTACATACTACTAATCTAAAAAGTATTTTGAAATTAAAATCTCGCTTTATTTAAGCGAGATTTTTTTTGAAAAAAAACGCAAGTTCAACATCTAAATTATAAAGCTATTCGTATATAATGCAGCCTCCATACGTGAGGCTTTTTGAGTATTGTGTTTTATACTAAACATATTTTCTTATTTTAGCAACTATATTTCTTTACAACTACAAAATGAACAGTCTTAAAAAATTTCTATTATTTTTATTTATAGCAAGTTACGCCTCAATAAATGCACAGGATGCAACAGAAACTGATGACCAATTATCTTTAGAAAGCGGTACCATAGATAGCCAATTTGAGTACGTCATTCAACGTTCTAACAATTATCAAGATTATAAAGTAGTTAAAAAGAACTGGTTATATACCTTGAAAGCACATACATTAGATTCCTTAAAATCTATCCATTCCGAATTAGCCACAGCCGAAGGAACTATTTCTAATCAGAATAGTGAAATAGCAAGTTTAAAAAGCAGTCTAAAAAACACCGAAGACACCTTAAATAAAACGACCAACGAAAAAAATAACATGGAGTTATTTGGTTTACAAATGACCAAGCCCAATTATAATATTCTCATGTGGTCCATTGTTGGTTTATTACTAGCACTATTACTCCTATTTATCTACAAGTTTAAAAATAGCAATGCCATAACTCGTGAAGCTCAAAAAAACCTTTCCGAAACAGAAGATGAATTTGATGAACACAGACGCACAGCATTAGAGCGTGAGCAAAAAGTAAGACGCCAACTTCAAGATGAACTCAATAAACAAAAAGGAATTAATTAAAAAATTCTTTTTTTCAATTCAATATAAAAAAATCTACAACTTGCGTTCGTAGATTTTTTTGCTTTTAAGATTTAGTTGATTTATCAATCTATAAAAATTCAGAATCCCAAAACATTTCAAGTATATTTGCAGCTCAAAACAGCCATCATGCGTATCGATATTATTACCGTTTTACCTGAATTGTTAAAGAGCCCGTTTGAAGCTTCTATTTTAAAACGTGCTATTGACGCGAACTTGGTAGAAGTGCATTTCCACAATTTACGTGATTATACAACCGATAATTATAAAACTATAGACGACTACCAATTTGGCGGCGGAGCCGGCATGGTTATGATGATTGAACCGATTGATAAATGCATTTCCCAATTACAGTCTGAACGCAATTATGACGAGGTTATTTATATGACACCCGATGGCGAAACCTTAAATCAAGGTATTGCTAACCAAATTTCATTAAAAGAAAACATTATAATTTTGTGTGGACATTATAAAGGAGTAGATCAACGCGTTCGCGATCATTTTATTACACGCGAAATCTCCATAGGCGATTATGTGCTTTCTGGAGGAGAATTAGGTGCGGCTGTATTATGTGATGCTATTATTCGTTTAATCCCTGGAGTTTTAGGAAATGAGACATCGGCGCTTACCGATTCGTTTCAGGATAATCTATTAGCACCACCAATTTACACACGACCTCGGGAATACAAAGGATGGAAAGTACCCGAATTATTGTTTACTGGTAACTTTCCAAAAATTGAAAAATGGCGGGAAGAGCAAGCATACGAGCGTACGAAAACGCGAAGACCCGACTTATTAGACGAAAAATAAAAGCTAATTTTTCATCGTTTAAAAAGTGAAATTATTAATTGCAAGTTATTTATAATTAGTTATCTTTGCAGCCAATTTCGAGTTAACCTCTGGCGATAATCGTGAATGTTGTTTCGGATTAATTAAGATAAAAATAAAAGATATGGAATCTTTAATCAAATTTGTACAACAAGAGTTTGTACCTAAAAAAGATTTTCCAGAGTTTAGTGCTGGAGACACAATTACAGTTTATTACGAAATTAGAGAAGGCGAAAAAGTACGTACACAGTTCTTTAGAGGTGTTGTTATTCAAAAGAGAGGAACAGGTTCTTCTGAAACATTTACAATCAGAAAAATGTCTGGAACTATTGGTGTAGAGCGTATTTTCCCAATCAATATGCCAGCTTTACAAAAAGTTGAAGTTAACAAACGTGGTAAAGTACGTCGTGCACGTATCTACTACTTTAGAGGCTTAACTGGTAAGAAAGCTAGAATCAAAGAAAGTATGAAACGTTAATACTTTGTTGATAACGTTGGAAAGCCCTGTTTTTACAGGGCTTTTTTTATTAACAAAAGTTAATAACTCCAGTTTATAAGTTGTTGATATCTAAAACCTTAAAAGTTTTTAAAAACAAGAATCTCGCCTTATATTAGTACAAGAATTAAAAGACAACCAAGTTGGTTTTGTATTAAAAAAACAAATTTATTTTTATTTCAATAAAGATACGTTCTTTAAATCTTATTGTTTTTTGAGGTTTTGCGGTAAACACGTTTACGTGTGTAACTAAAAAATCATGATACTTTTTAAAACGCTAAATGTATTTGCAGTTAGTAGTGATAAAAGTTGAAAGTTTTTAATTGTCTTTTAGAAACGAAAGTGAGAATTAGACTAGAAAACAATGTTTTGAGTGTTTGTAATTTATGTAAATGAATCTCAATACAGACAAAACATCAAGAAAAACAGTAAATCGAGACATTTTTGCAACAGGTCAATACATTTTGAAAGTTGCGTTTAGAAATGTTTCACTTTTGAAATAGTAATCCTTGAATTGAAACATGTAGATAATTTCTACATCCTGTAATTGTAAGATTGCATAGATCATGTTCAGCTATTTCAAAGAAAGCCATGTCAAACCAGACGTTCGTCTGATATGATATGGCTTTTGTTTTTTAATAAACCGTTATTTTAAGTAGTTTTGAGCTGAAAAAAGTAAACAACAATGAATCTGCCCTACATCTGCGATCAAACCTTTAAAAAACAAACTTACACCCACGAACCTCTTGCCAAGGGTGAATATGATAATTGTCAATTTATAGATTGTGATTTTTCAGATGCATTTCTATCCTATTTATCATTTACAGAATGTGAGTTTCTTAACTGTAATTTAAGTTCTACCAAAGTTAAGGATGCCACATTTAAAGATGTAATATTTACCGATTGCAAAATACTTGGTGTGCTTTTTAATACATGTAATCCTTTTTTAATGTCTTTTTCATTTAAAAACTGCCTATTAAATCTATCTGCATTTAATAATCTGAAATTAAAAAATACCCAATTCCATACCTGCTCATTAAAACAAACAGATTTTTCTGATACAGATCTCTCCTACGCCAGTTTTTTAGACTGCAATTTGGACCAGGCTATTTTCTATAAATCAAACCTAACACATGCCGATTTTTCAACATCTCAAAACATTACAATGAGTCCTGAATTCAATACCTTAAAATCAGCTAAATTTTCGAAAGAAAATGTACTAGGCCTATTAAAATCTTACCAACTTATTATAGAATAATATACTGTGTAATTATACTTTATGGCATGCACAATTGCGTTTTTTATGATTTTTTTAAGACTACTAAATTAAACTTAAAGATAGTTTTGTTGTCTAACAACCGCAACCAACCCATTTCAAATGCGAAATATCATACTTTCAATTTTAGGAGTCTTACTTATATTAGGCTCTTTTTTTATTGCCAAACATTTAATAGACAGCAAAACAAAACCCAAACCGGTTATAGAAAAAGTTATAAAAACGGTCTACACAGACACCGTTAAAAACTCCACTATTCCTATTTTAATTCCCGCTAATGGCAGTTTAGTGGCCAAGCAGCGTGTGGAATTATATGCTGAAGTTCAAGGAATTTTTAAACCTGGAACCAAACTATTTAAACCAGGGCAATACTATAAAAAAGGCGAAACACTCATTAAGATTGATGCATCTGAATACTATGCTAGTGTACAATCGGCAAAAAGTAACCTTTACAATACAATTGCAGCTATTATGCCTGATTTACGATTAGATTTCCCTAACATGTTTCAGAAATGGCAAACGTATTTAAATAGTTTCGATTTAAATAAAACCACCCCAAAACTTCCTGAAATGACATCAGACAAGGAAAATTACTTCATTACAGGTCGTGGTATTGTTTCCAATTATTACAATGTTAAAAATTTAGAACAACGCCTAGCAAAGTATAATATTTCAGCGCCTTTTAATGGTATTCTTACGGAAGCTTTAATTACCGAAGGCGCCCTAATTAGAAGCGGACAAAAACTAGGTGAATATATTGATCCTACCGTTTATGAAATGGAAATAGCTTTGAGTAAATCCTACGCCAGCCTTTTAAAGGTAAACGAAGACGTTGAATTACAAAACATAGAACATACCGAGCATTATAAAGGAAAAATTTCCAGAGTTAATGGAAGTATTGATGCAGCAACACAAACCATTACGGCGTATATTGAAGTGGAAAATGAACAACTTAAAGAAGGGATGTATCTAGAAGCAAGCTTGAATGCTAAAAAAGAGGAAAATGCCATAGAAATAAATAGAAACTTAATGTTAGATGGAAATCAGATTTTTATAGTTAAGGATAACACCCTAGATATACTAAATGTTACACCTGTTTTCTTTTCGGAAACAACCGTTGTTTTAAAAAATGTTCCAAATGGTACCGTTATTTTAAACAAACCAGTTCCAGGTGCCTACGCCGGAATGCTTGTAAAGCCATTTACTGAAAATAAAACTTCAAGGGATAGCCAATAAATTATGAGAAAAATAATTACGTATTTTATTCGGTATCATGTAGCTGTTAATGTCTTCATTATAGCTTTTTTTGCATTTGGTATATTAGGGATTATGTCTTTGAAATCGTCATTTTTCCCCCTTGTCGAATCTAAAATAATCAATATAAACATTATCTATCCTGGCGCTTCTCCTCAAGAAATAGAGGAAGGTATTGTGCTGCAAATTGAAGATAATCTTAAAGGATTAAAAGGCATAGATCGCGTTACTTCCACCTCCAGAGAAAATAGTGGAACGATTACTGTTGAAATTGAAAAAGGTGAAAATATTGACTTCATGTTATTAGAAGTTAAAAATGCCGTGGATCGTGTACCTTCTTTTCCAACCGGCATGGAACCATTGGTTGTTTCGAAACAAGAAGCCATTCGGGAAACCATATCTTTTGCTTTAAGTGGAAATAATGTACCGTTAGTAACCTTAAAACAAATAGGGAGACAGGTTGAGAATGATTTACGAGCTATTGATGGTATTTCGCAAGTAACTGTTACTGGGTATCCAGAAGAAGAAATAGAAATTGCCGTAAATGAAAACAACCTATTAGCATATAATCTAACATTTTCCGATGTTGCAAAGGCAGTAGCTTCATCTAATATTCTAATTACTGGAGGAAATATAAAAACGGATGCCGAGGAGTATCTTATTCGCGCCAACAACCGTTCCTATTATGGCGACGAACTTTCAAACATTGTTGTAAAAGCAACACAAGATGGGAAAACGGTTCGCTTAAAGGACGTGGCAATTATAAGAGATCGTTTTTCGGAAACACCAAATGCTACTTTTTTCAATAAAAATTTATCGGTAAATATTTCTGTAACTAGTACAAATAATGAAGATCTTATGTCTTCTGCCGAAAAAGTTAAGGTTTATATAGATGAGTACAATCAAAAACATGAAAATGTCCGGTTAGACATCGTTAGAGATTTATCCATTACATTAAACCAACGAACCAAGCTTTTATCTGAAAACGCCATGATTGGTATGTTTTTAGTTTTAATTTTCCTATCCTTATTTTTAAATACAAGATTGGCCTTTTGGGTGGCATTTGGACTTCCTCTTTCATTTTTAGGAATGTTCATTTTTGCGGGACAATTTGATGTTACTATAAACGTACTGTCACTTTTTGGAATGATTATCGTTATTGGTATTTTAGTTGATGATGCCATCGTAATTGCAGAAAACATTTATCAGCATTACGAAAAAGGGAAAACACCAATCCAAGCAGCTATTGATGGAACCATGGAAGTTATACCTCCCGTTGTATCGGCTATTATAACCACAATCCTAGCTTTTTCATTATTTCTGTTTTTGGACAGTCGAATTGGTGAATTTTTCAGCGAAGTTGCCGTTGTCGTTATTTTAACATTAGTCGTTTCTTTAGTAGAGGCTTTAATAATTCTACCCGCGCATTTAGCCCATTCTAAAGCCTTAAGAAAAGAAACTCCTCAAGAAAACCCTTCAAAAACAAAACAGTTTTTTGCCAAAATGCGTGGCATCAATGCTTTCGGAGATCGAATCATGAGGTTTTTAAGAGACAAAGTCTATTCGCCAGCATTATCATTTGTTTTAAAATTTAAAATCTTGTCTTTAGGGATTTTTGTGGCTCTTTTAGTTTTAACATTCGGCGCTATAGGTGGCGGTGTTATTGGTGTTACAATTTTCCCATCCATAGCAAGTGACCGTATCTCCATTGAATTAGATATGCCCAACGGAACCAATGTAAAAATAACCGATTCTATTATTTCAATGATAGAAGAAAAGTCGTTTATAGTAAATAAAGAGTTCTCTGAAAAGTTTTTAAAAGATTCCGATAAAGAGCTTTTTGAAAATACCATACTAACCTTAAATAGTAGCTCCAGCGCACAATTGGTTATAAACATGTTACCTGGAGAAGAAAGGCCTGACGAAATCAACGCTTCCATGGTAGCAAATAGGCTACGTGAGTTAGTAGGTCCGGTAATTGGTACCGAACGATTGATTTATGGTTCTGGTGGAAATTTTGGTGGTAGTCCCGTTTCCGTAGCTCTACTAGGCAATAATATTGAGGAACTGAAAGCCGCTAAAGTGGAGTTAAAAAATATTTTAGAAGAAAACCCTTTACTCAAAGATATTGAAGACAATGATCCTGCTGGTATTAAGGAAATTAGACTTGAGTTAAAAGAGACCGCCTATTTAATAGGTTTGGACCTTAGCACAGTAATGGCACAAATTCGTGCTGGTTTTTTCGGTTCTCAAGTTCAACGTTTTCAAAGAGGTCAAGATGAGATTCGAGTATGGGTGCGTTATGATCGTCCCAATAGAGAATCTATCAACGATTTGGAGGATATGCGTATTGTAACGCCAACAGGCAGTCGTATTGCGTTAAAAGACATTGCAACCTATACTATTGTCCGTGGCGATGTTGCCATTAATCATTTAGATGGCAAACGAGAAATTAGAGTTTCGGCAGATTTAAAAGATCCAAGTACCAGTGTTACAGATATTCTTGATGAAATTAAGAGAACAACCATTCCAGAGTTACAATCTAAATATCCAACAATTTCTGCTGCCTTTGAAGGACAAAATCGGGAGGCCCAAAAGTTATCTTCATCTATTTCAAGTGCAGGAACTATCATTTTATTGCTTATTTATATTACCATTGCCTTTACTTTCAGAAGCTACAGTCAACCTTTATTATTGTTGCTATTAGTTCCATTTAGTTTAACCGCCGTAGCTTGGGGACATTGGCTGTTAGGCTTTCCGGTAAACGTATTATCCTTATTAGGTATAATTGCACTAATTGGAATAATGGTGAATGACGGGTTAGTTCTGATAGGCAAATTCAATACAAATTTAAAAAACGGCATGTCTTTCGATTTAGCCCTATCGGATGCTGGAAAGTCAAGGTTTAGAGCTATTTTCTTAACATCGGTAACTACCATAGCTGGTTTAGCACCTTTGTTATTAGAAAAAAGTAGACAAGCACAATTTTTGAAACCCATGGCAATATCAATTTCTTTCGGAATTGCCTATGCCACTATATTAACCTTATTAGTCTTACCCTTATTTCTATCATTTAATAATAGTATTAAGAAAAATGCTAAATGGTTATATTCTAATAAAGCCGTAACAAAAGAAGAAGTTGAACGCGCTATTAAAGAACAAAAAGAAGAAAATGAGCATTAAAAACGTCATAATATACAGTCTTTTATTATTGTCATTACCATTGTTTTCGCAGAGGATTTTAAATCCAGAAGATGCTTTTTCCATGGCTTTAGAACATAATTATGGTATAAAAATCACCAATAACTCGTTAGAAATTGCCGAAAATAATACCAGTATCTTAAATTCTGGATATCTACCAACTGTAACGGGTAATGCTGGCGCTACATATAATTTAGATAATACGGAAGCCCAATTTGCTAATGGGGAATCTACTATTTTAAATGGTGCAGAAAGCTCGCGTTATAATGCATCGGTTAATTTAAATTATGTTGTTTTTGATGGCATGGGAAGACAGTATAATTATAAACGTTTGAAAGAAGAATATTTTTTATCGCAACTAGAGGCAAGAGAAACTATTGAAAACGTCATCATTCAACTATTTACTATTTATTACAATCTAGCTAAAACGTCAGAAAACACATTAGCTTTAGAGCAAACTTTAAATATTTCAAAGGATAGATTATTAAGAGCGGAATATCAATTCGATTATGGTCAAAACACGAAGCTAGGTGTTTTAAATGCACAAGTGGATATTAATAATGATAGTATAAATCTTATAAATATTAGACAACAATTAAAAAATACAAAACGAGATTTAAATGTTGTAATCGGCAATCAAATTGCTGGGGACTTTGATGTTAAAACAGACCTTAAGTTTTTGTTAGATTTAGATAAGGATGAATTATTATCTAAAACAAAAGCAAATAATGTGGCGCTGTTGCAAGCAGAAAAAAATATTTCTATTGGCGAAATAGACATTAAAGCTCGAAAATCGCAATATTTACCTACAGTTGGATTAATTGGTTCCTATGGTTGGAATAAAAACAATAACAACGCAGCTTCTTTTGCAACAACAACTTTAAACACAGGTCTTTCAGGAGGTATTAATCTAGCTTGGGATTTATTTGATGGCGGAAGCACTATTACGCAAGTAAAAAACACCAAAATTAATTTAGACAATCAAAAATTGCAAAAAGAGCAACTAATCATCACCATTGAACGCGATTTTTATAATGCTTGGGAGGATTATCAAAACAAGCTAGTTATTTTTAATGTCCAACAAGATAATATTATTACTTCCGAAAATAATTTTAATCGAACTCAAGAAAAGTTTAAACTGGGACAAGCTACTTCTATTGAGTTTAGGCAAGCACAATTAAACCTTCGGAATGCGGAATTAAGCAGAAATCAAGCAAAATATGATGCCAAGCTTGCCGAACTAACCGTTTTACAAATAAGCGGAGACTTATTGAATGTTGAGTTTTAAATAACTTACAGTAACAATAGCTACTTAAGTAATACTAGCCATGCCGTATTGATAAAAATCAATCAGGATAAACCGCATAAAACTCCTATAAGATTTTGTATATTTGCGCTGTTAAATAACGTACCAAAACTAAAATATAATGACAAACTCTTCTACTATAATTTACACAAAAACAGATGAAGCACCAGCATTAGCAACGGCATCTTTTTTACCAATTATAAAGGCCTTTGCAAAACCATCTGGAATTACTATAGAAACAAAAGATATATCTTTGGCTGCTAGAATTTTAGCAAATTTTCCGGATTTTTTAACAGAAGACCAACGCGTTGACGATGCGCTTACCTTTTTAGGTGATTTAGTTAAAAGACCTGAAGCCAACATCATTAAATTACCAAATATTAGTGCCTCTGTTCCACAGTTAAATAGTGCTATAAAAGAGCTTCAAGATAAAGGTTATAAATTACCTAATTACCCGGAAGAAGTAAAAAATGATCAAGATAAAGACGTAAAGAGTCGTTATGATAAAATAAAAGGTAGTGCTGTAAACCCTGTACTTCGCGAAGGTAACTCCGATCGTCGTGCGCCAAAGGCAGTAAAGAATTTTGCTAAAAAACATCCGCATTCTATGGGTGCTTGGAGTAAAGATTCAAAAACAAATGTTGCCACCATGAGTGAAGGTGATTTTGCACATAATGAAAAATCAGTAACCTTGGATGCGGCAACCAGCGTCAAAATAATTCATACAGATTTAAGTGGTACTAAAACAATTCTAAAAAATGATTTCCCATTATTAAAAGGCGAAATTATTGATGGAACGGTTTTAAGCAAAAAAGCACTTTTAAACTTTTTAGAAACTGAAATTGAAGACGCTAAAGCAACCAACGTATTGTTTTCATTACATATGAAAGCGACTATGATGAAGGTGAGTGATCCAATTATTTTTGGTCATGCTGTACGTGTTTTCTTTAAGGATGTATTTGCCAAATATCAAGACGATTTCAATAAAATAGGAGTCGATGTTAATAATGGTTTTGGAGATTTAATTCGTAACCTATCGGAATTACCAGATGCCAAACGAAAAGCTATTGAAGCTGATATTGAAGCAACTTTTAATAGTCGCCCAGATTTAGCCATGGTTAATAGCGATAAGGGTATTACCAATTTACATGTTCCTAGTGATGTAATTATAGACGCATCCATGCCTGCTATGATTCGTACATCTGGAAAAATGTGGAATAAAAATGGCGAGCTTCAAGATACAAAAGCGGTAATTCCAGACAGTAGTTATGCAGGAATTTACTCGGCTACTATTGCTTTCTGTAAAGAACATGGCGCTTTTGATCCAACGACCATGGGAACCGTTCCAAATGTTGGGTTAATGGCTCAAAAAGCTGAAGAATACGGATCGCATGATAAAACATTCGAGATTGCTAGCAACGGTACAGTAACGGTTGTGGATTCAGATAATAAAGTTTTAATTGAGCACACCGTTGAAGCCGGAGATATATGGAGAATGTGTCAAGTAAAAGATGCTCCCATTCAGGACTGGGTTAAATTGGCTGTAAATCGTTCAAGAGCTTCGCAAACACCAGCCGTTTTTTGGTTAGACGATAAGCGCGCACATGATGCAGAATTAATTAAAAAAGTAAATACCTATTTAAAAGATCATGATACATCTGGTTTGGACATCAGAATACTATCACCAATTGAAGCGACTAATTTTACTTTAAAGCGTGTTAAAGCTGGAGAAGATACCATTTCAGTTTCTGGAAATGTATTACGTGATTATTTAACTGATTTATTTCCAATATTAGAATTAGGAACAAGTGCTAAAATGTTATCTATTGTCCCATTAATGAATGGTGGCGGCTTATTTGAAACCGGTGCTGGTGGTTCTGCTCCAAAACATGTAGAACAATTACTAGAAGAAAATCATTTACGATGGGATTCTTTAGGTGAATTTTTAGCTCTAGCTGTTTCTTTAGAGCATTTATCTGAAGTTACTAAAAATCCAAAAGCACTCATATTATCGGAAACTTTAGATTTAGCAACGGAAAAACTTTTGGATAACAATCAGTCACCTTCTAGAAAAGTGGGCGAATTGGATAACAGAGGGAGCCATTTTTACCTAGCGAAATATTGGGCAGAAGCAATTGCAAACCAAGAAAAGGATATTTCAATGAAGAATACTTTTGGAGAAATAGCACTTTTGTTTAAGGCCGAAGAAAAAAACATTATTAACGAATTGAATAGTGTACAAGGAAAACAAGTCAGCATTGGTGGCTATTACGAACCAAATGATGATTTAACAAACAATATTATGCGCCCAAGTGAAACATTAAACAAAATATTACAAGCGTTATAATATTTCCAAACTTTATGAAAAAAGCTCCTTTTTAAGGGGCTTTTTTTTATACTTTTAATAAAAATTGACGGTAATGAACATACGTATATTCTGGTTAATTCTGATTTTTACATTCAGTATCAATTCTATTTGGTCTCAAAATAAATTCACTCTAAATGGTGTAATTTCAGATTCAGAAAGTAGCGAAACACTAATTGGTGTTAATATTTTAATTCCCGAACTAAAAACTGGAGCAACCACCAACGAATATGGCTTTTACTCCATAACCCTTCCTGAAGGAACATATCGCGTTGTAATTAGTTATTTAGGTTATAGTGAGGTTTCGGAAACCATAACCCTTTCTGAAAATATCACTAAAAATTTCACATTAACAGAATCCGTAGAAAGCTTAAATGAAGTCATTATCACCGAAAATGTAGAAAAAATCAATATAAGAAAACCCCAAATGAGTTTAAACGCTATGTCAGCCGGAACCATCAAAGAAATTCCTGTTGTGTTTGGTGAAGCAGATGTTATAAAAGCTATCACCTTACTTCCAGGGGTTACTACAGCTGGCGAAGGTGCTTCAGGTTTTAATGTACGTGGTGGTGCCGCGGACCAAAACTTAATACTTTTAGATGAAGCAACCATTTACAACTCATCACATTTATTCGGGTTCTTCTCTGTTTTTAATCCAGATGCCATAAAAGACTTAAAACTTTACAAAGGTGGTATTCCGGCAAGGTATGGTGGACGCGTTTCTTCCGTATTAGACATCTATCAAAAAGAAGGAAACAAAAATAAATTTCACATGAACGGTGGCATTGGTTTAATATCCAGTAGACTTTTAGCCGAAGGCCCAATTAATAAAGGAAAAGGTTCCTTTCTTTTAGGAGGTCGAGCTACATATGCGCATTTGTTTTTACCCCTTTTTGATTTAGATAATAAAGCCTATTTCTACGATTTAAATACTAAAATTAGTTACAGATTGAACGATAATAATAACATCTATTTATCAGGATATTTTGGTCGTGATGTGTTGAGTTTTAGTGATAGTTTTGAAAACACGTATGGAAATACAGTTTTAAACTTTAGATGGAATCACTTATTTTCTGATAAAATATTTTCAAATTTATCTTTAATCTATTCGGATTATTACTACGGGTTAGATCTAAATTTTATAGGATTTAACTGGGATTCTGGTATTCGCAATTTTAATGTGAAATATGATTTCAAACATTATCTGAATAATAATATAACCCTCCAATATGGACTAAACAGCATTTATCACAAATTTAATCCTGGAGAAATAAAACCATCATCAGAAGAATCGGGCATTAATCCAGATAAACTAATTGATAAATATGCTTTTGAAAATGCACTTTATTTAGATGTTGAGCAGAAATTATCCGAAAAGATTCAATTATCATACGGCTTGCGCTATAGTACATTTTTAAGACTAGGACAGGATGAATTAAATATGTATGCCAATAATGAGCCGGTCGTTTTTAACCAAGAGTTACAAATTTACGAAAAAGCAGAACCTATAGGCATTGAAAAGTACAAACGTAGTAAAGTTTTAAAATCATTTGGCAATTTCGAGCCACGTTTAGCCATTGCTTATCAATTGCAAAATAATTCATCTATCAAAGCAAGTTACAACCGTTTAAGTCAATATTTGCATCTATTATCTAATACGAGTTCACCGACGCCATTAGATATTTGGACTCCTAGCGGTATGTACACCGACCCACAAATACTAGATCAAGTAGCCCTAGGTTATTTCAGAAATTTTAAGAACGATGTATTTTCACTTGAGTTAGAAACATTTTATAAAACAGTAAAAAACAGAATAGATTATATTGATGGTGCGGATTTAATAGCGAATGATGCCATAGAACAAGTTATTTTAAATGGTGAAGCCAGAGCTTATGGCATGGAAATACTTTTCAGAAAAAATACCGGGCGTTTAAAAGGTTGGATTGCTTATACCTTATCAAAATCAGAACAAAGAACGCCTGGCAGAACTGAAAATGAACCAGGAATAAACAATGGCGCGTGGTATAAAACAGCCTATGATAAAACGCATGACATTTCTATTACCGCTAGTTATGATTTTACACAGAAATGGCGATTTAATGCTAATTTCATACTTCAAACAGGTCAACCCGTAACCTATCCCAATGCACAATATGAGTACAATGGCATTTCCATACCAAACTATGGCTTGCGTAATGAATTTCGATTACCATCCTATAACCGACTGGATTTATCTGCCACTTACATACCAAAACCAGAAAAATCATCGGGTTGGCAAGCTGAATGGGTCTTCGGAATTTATAACGTTTATAATAGATATAATGCGGCTTCAATTACCTTTTCAGAAAATAGAGACACCGGTGTAAATGAAGCAACACGATTATCAATTTTTGGTATCGTTCCATCGGTTACTTATAATTTTAAATTTTAATTCTATGAAGAACATTATCATTTTACTACTAATTAGTATTTCAATTTTTTCATGTGAAGATGTAATAGATGTAAATGTACCTAATTCTGAACCGAGATTAGTAATCGATGCTTCCATAAACTGGATAAAAGGAACTTCAGGTAATGAGCAGTCCATAAAACTTACTTTAACGGCTCCTTATTTTGATTCTTCAGTTCCTCCAGCTAATGATGCCGAGGTTTTTATTACTGATTCTAATAATAACGTTTTTATTTTTGTTGAAGATGGAAATACTGGTTTATATTTAAATTCAAATTTCACTCCTGTTTTAAATACAGACTATTACCTAACTATTAATTATAAAAATGAAATATATTCAGCTACTGAAACACTTTTAGCTGTACCTGAATTTGATTTTGTTGAACAAAATTTAGAAGGCGGAATTACTGGTGAAGAAACAGAAATTAAAGCATACTTTACAGACCCAGTTAACGAAGAAAATTATTACTTTTTTGAGTACATTCCAAGTATACCGGTAAATAAAACATTAGATACCTTTAAAGATGAATTTGTAAATGGAAATCAGATTTTTGGTTTCTATGTTGAAGAAGATTTAACCACTAACGATTCTGTTATTATAAGAAATTATGGTGTATCCGAACGGTTTTATGAATTTATGTTTATTTTATTGCAACAAACTGGTGCCGGAGGAGGTGGTCCGTTTGAAACACAACCTGCTACTGTTCGCGGGAATTGTATAAATACAACCAATCAAAATAATTATCCATTAGGATATTTCAGGTTATCTGAAGTGGCTGAAATTAATTATACCATTGAATAGAGCAAGTTCCATATTATAATTACAGATTATATTTTGTAATTTTGAAGTTATGGATTTTATAAAAACAACTGAAAAAGATTCAAATTACAACCATCTCGAAACGATGTCCGTATCTGCTATCTTAAAGCATATTAATACGGAAGATCAAACCGTACCTTTGGCGGTTGAAAGAGAACTGCCACAAATAGAAGCCTTAGTTTCGCAAATAGTTGAAAAACTAAAAATTGGAGGTCGACTTTTTTATATAGGTGCAGGAACAAGTGGTAGGTTAGGTATTTTAGATGCATCAGAATGTCCACCAACTTTTGGAGTTTCACACGATTTAGTGGTAGGGATTATTGCAGGTGGAGATAAAGCCATTCGAAAAGCTGTTGAAAATGCTGAAGATTCTAAAACTCAAGGTTGGGAAGACTTGCAAGCCTTTAATATATCATCTAAAGATATTGTAATTGGTATTGCAGCATCAGGAACCACGCCTTACGTTATTGCAGCATTAAAAATGTGTAATAAAAATCAAATCCTTACTGGCTGTATTACTTGTAATAAAAACAGTCCCCTATCTTTAGTTTCCAAATATCCTATTGAAGTTGTGGTAGGGCCAGAATTTGTTACAGGAAGTTCTAGGATGAAAGCAGGTACAGCTCAAAAATTAGTTCTTAATATGATTACAACCACCACCATGATTCAACTGGGCCATGTTAAAGGAAATAAGATGGTCGATATGCAATTAAGTAATGTCAAGTTGGTTGAACGCGGAATAAAGATGATTATGGAAGAACTCCAAATAGACTATGTAACGGCTCAACAATTATTAAACACCTATAAAAATGTGAGAACAGCAATAAACAATTATACAAATGGAAACTGAAACAAAACACACGGATAAAGATGTTCTTTTAAAGGGTATTAAAAAAATGGGAGTATCATTATTATGCATGTTTTTAGGGCCTACTCTTTTATATATAGCATTTAGCAATCAAGAAAAAGCCTTATATATACCATTACTAATAGTGGGTATAATAATTTGTGGCCTTGCTATATTCTTTGCCTTTAAAGGATTAAAAACAATAATGGATAGTATGTTCAACTAATTTTAAATTACAATTTTATATCAATTATTTATAAAGCGCATGATGCGCTTTATTTTTTTGATTAAAACGAAACTTTATAAAACAAAAAAAATCCCGATTCAAGTATTGAATCGGGATTCTTAAAAAAGGCGGCGACCTACTCTCCCAC
>NZ_JBLXHU010000011.1:0-96112 GCF_048259285.1 Bizionia sp.
TATTCTAAAGATTTTCCAGAAAAACGAATTACACCATCGCCATTTGTGCCAAACCACAAATTCCCTTTACTATCTTGAAAAATATTACGGACAAAATCGCTAATTCTGTTGGCTGGTGGTTCATTTATAAATGGTGCGCCATAATTTGGACTATTTATTTGACTAATGTTGGAATTTGAATGTTTCTGAGCATTTGATTTTGCAGATGTTTTAGTTTGTCCGTTACAAGCCGTTAACAGAAACGAGCTAAAAACAATTAGGCATATTTTTAATACTAGGTATATTTCTTTCATTTTTGGCGAATATTTTTCTTTTCAAATTTAATATGAAAGATTCCTTTATAGCAGTCTGAAATGTAAAAAATATGTCAAAAAAGTGTCTTAATGAAGTTTGAAAACCAATTAAATCCTAAATTCCATTTTCCTTCCTACCGATTTTAGTAATTTTCTATCCAGAATAAAAAAAACTTACCTAATAATTGATGAATCCTGAAAAGAACTCAAAAGAACATAAAAAACCATGGCCAACTAAAGCCGCCATGGAGCAGGTTTACACCATGAAACTTTGGGGAGGCAACACTGCTCATTATTATTCTGGTGATGGCTCTCACCTACCAGAATTGGTAAACCCGTATATAGAAGCGGTCACCACGTTTTTAAAATCGTTTGAAAACCCGTTGACAGTTGTGGATTTAGGTTGTGGTGATTTTAACATTGGAGACAGCTTGGTACAACATACGAAGAAATATATAGCAGTAGATATTGTACCTGATTTAATAAAACATAACATAGAAAAATTTAAAACAGCAAATTTAGAATTCTACTGTTTGGATTTAGCTAAAGACGCCTTACCACAAGGAGATTGCGCCATTTTGCGCCAGGTACTTCAACATATATCCAATACTGAAGTGCTGGAAATCATCAAGAAACTGCACGCGTATAAATACGTTATAGTAACAGAGCATATTCCAAAAGAACCTTTTATTCCGAATAAAGATATTATTTCCGGACAAGGCATTCGGTTAAAAAAACAAAGTGGAATCCATTTACTAGAACCACCTTTTAATTGGATCGTGAAAAACGAAAGACAACTTTTGTCTATACCTTTGGCCCATGGCAAAGGATTAATAGTTACAACGCTATATGAAGTTTTTAAAGCCAGGCTCAGGTTTCCTGCCAAATAATAAAAAACCATATCCGTTAAGACATGGTTTTAATAATCCGTTTTCTATAGGCTAATATTCAGATATAAATAATGTGTTTTAATTTTCAAACACTACGTTGCCATCTTTAGTCAGCGTTAAATTCTCACCTTTTCCTCTTAATTCATAGTGGTTATTTTTATACCAAATTCCAGAGGCCGGTTTTTCACCTGTTAATTCTATTTGTTCGCCGCCATTTACATACACCTTTACAGTATTGGCAGTATTATTAAAGGTCATATCCAGGATATCACCATCTTTATTTTTAATTGAATAAATAACAATATTATCTTCATGCTTAAAAATAACGTCGCCATCTTTTTTCAGTTCAAGATCATTTCCTTTACCTCTTAATTCGTAACTTTCATTCTTATACCAAATTCCCGAAGCGGCTTTTTCTTGCCTTAACGTTACCGTTTCACCTTTGAAATTAAAGGTTACAGTTCCTTCTGAATTATTAAATATTAATTGTAATGTTTGTCCTTCATTATTGGTTGATGATGTTTCTACAATATCATCCTGTGTATTAGTTACAATTTCGGTGGTTGATGATTCTGCTTGATTTTGCTTTGGAGTTTCTTTACAAGCATTTAAAAATAGGGTTGCTACTACGCCAAGGGCTAAAAAATTCTTTGTCATTTTGAGGGTTCGTTTTTAAAATTAATTTTGTTTACAAGTATTGAGCAAAAAGTTTGCCATATGTATCAACTTAAACACTTATTATGATGCTAAATTTTATAAACTCTCTTTTGGTGGGTAATTAGTATAAGTGCGTTGTTAACAAAACGTTTTAAATTACAAATCTAACCAGTTATTAAAATCACTTGTTTTACTTTGGCTAGTTTTTAACGTTTTCTGTCCAGCATTTAGGTGGATGGAAAGCGTGTTTTTATTATATCTTTTAATTTTATTAATATATTGACGTTGCACACTTTCACTACGATTAATACGGAAAAATTTTTGTGGATCTAAAAATACTTCTATTTCTTTTAGTGTAGCTTGAGGCATAACATGACGTTTATTCATGGTATCAAAGGCACATATAATTCCGTTGTCTGCTTGAAAATAAACAATGCTCTCTGTTTTTAAAAAATATGTTTCACTTGCCATTTTTATGGCAAACTGATTTTTATAGGATTTAGAAACCGATTGGTTATTTTTTAACAACTGATGGATGGTTTCCATTAACTGATTATTGTTTACAGGATTGGTTTTATGTAATCGAATAAACTTATTCCACGCCTTTGAAAATCGTTCCAAAGAATAGGGTTTTAAAAGATATTCGATGCCGTTGGCTTCAAACGCATTAATTAAAAACGCGTTATAGGCGGTTGCGAAAATTATGGGGCAATTTAATGTTATAGTATTATACACCTCAAAAATATTACCATCTCTTAATTGGATGTCTGAAAAAATAATATCAATTTCCAGAGCTTGCTTTAGGAATGTTTTTGTATCCTCTACCGTTTCCAATTCCGCGACTATGGTATAAGCTCCACAGACTTCCGCGATAAACCGTTTTAGCTTTTTTCGAGCAGGTGCTTCATCTTCAATTATTAAAATTTTATACATCTTGGTTACTGTTTATAAAAGGTAGTGTTACTTTAAAATGGGTATCACTAGAGTCTATGCTGATATTTTTATCACTTAAAAGATTAAACTGTGTTGCAAGATTTTTTAAGGCTCTACCACCTGTTTTCTTTTGGTATTTTTTTGGTATACTATTATTACTTACAATAATTTTATCTGAAATAGAAATAGTTATAAAAACGGGTGTTTTGTCAAGACCTAAATTATGCTCAATAGCATTTTCAACTAAAACCTGTAAACAGAACGGTGGTACAAAAACGTGAGGTATTTGATGTTCGTTTTCTATTTCTAAATGATAATATCCCAAATATTTATGTGCCATTAACTCAAAGTAATTTTTAGCAAATTGTATTTCATCCTGTAAGGGGACTAATTTTTTTTCAGAGGTTATCAGAGAATACCGATACAGTTCTGAAAAATGATGTAAAAATGCACTGGCTTTGGCAGGATCTTCTTCAATTAATTCATCTAAAGTATTTAAATTATTGAATAAAAAGTGGGGATTTAGTTGTGCTTTTAATTGCTGAATAGCACTACTAGAAAGTGCCTGATTGTATTTTGTAATTTCCGTTTTAAACTTGTTGTTTTCATTATAGAATAAATACGCTAAATAAATACTACCAAATAAAGTAAATTCTACCATTCGCGACACATTATTTAAAAGTAAGGTGTGTGTATTAAAGTTTCTTACAATGGTATTGAAAAGCGCTGCAATAACAAGACTAAATACGTTAGAAATAATGAGATATAATATAAATGAAACACTAAAGTAAATAAGATATGTTTTAGCTGTGTGAATCTTTAAATCATGCTTTCTTTGGATATAGCTTATGGTTATTTTGATAAGAATCATAATAACAAAAACGGCTAAAAACTGCGCGATGGGTGCGTCTGGCTTTAGCACATTTAAGATATCCGTCTCCACTTTAATTCTAGAATCAATTATTAATAAGTAACTGATAAAAAAAATAAATATCGTGAAATAGCGGTCTATATCTAAAAAGTTAAATAGTCTTTTCATTGCTGCAAAATAAGATATATCCTTGAAAGAATTAATAATCATTTCATGGATATTCTGTTCTAGATTGATTTATTGAGGCCACGAATTAATGATTTCTCCATTCTCATCAAATACAACCAACTTTACTTGATTATGTTTATCAATACTAAATTGGGCTCTTGGGGTTCCATGGTCATCAAATAAAAACAGGCCGTTATTTTCACTTGGGGTTTTGCCCAGCAAAATTCTGGTGGTAGAACCCATTAAGTTTTGGTCTTTATAGGCTTGGTACTTTTTTCTACGTTCTTCTGGATTTTTTATAGCTTTTAGTTCTTCGCCAATTCGCATAGTTTCTAATTGGGATTCATTTTCTGCCCGATCATTAAACGCTAACATGCTAGAAACAATTCGTTTATCGTCTCTTTTACTATCAGTTGTTATTAATTGCATAACTTGATCACCATCATATTGGTCGTAAGTTAAAGAAAGGCCTGCGCTGTGTCCGTTATCATTTTTCGTTCCGTCATAAATAAAACCACCACATTCTATGCCGTCTTCATTAAAAAAAAGCATGCCCGAGCGTTTTTTACGTTCATGATACACGCGACTATTGATGGAATCACCAAAAGACGGAAAATGTTCTGTATTAGTTATAAGCATTTTAACGGTTCCATCCTTTTCTATAATATTTATGCGTTCTACATCAATAGTTCCAAACCTTTTATTGCTATTTGTATTAAAACTATATATACTTGCTATTACCATGACACCAACCACAGCGAGCGCAAAAGTTCTTAAGAATACTAATTCACGATTTAAATTTTTCATTGTCTTTGTTTTCGTTAATAATTAATTTGTGGCAATAGTAGTCCTAATTGCTAATTTCAGAAACAACAAAACAATAAACACAGGAATAAATTAAACGCATTAAGGAAATAAACCAGTAATTAAAATAGGAATGCTTGTAATGCGTGTACTATTAGTGTTATTTATAAAGAATAGTAAAATTAAATCAAAAAAAACCACTTCAATTGAGAAGTGGTTTTGTAATATTTAAATCCAATTTAATGGAATTTAGTGTTATTATACATGCAAAGCACGATTGTCTGTTGCTGCTAAAGCGGCTTCTTTAACGGCTTCTGCAAATGTTGGGTGTGCGTGAGACATGCGAGAAATATCTTCAGCTGATGCTCTGTATTCCATAGCAACTACAGCTTCAGCAACTAAATCGGCTGCACGCGCACCTACCATATGAAACCCTAAAATTTCATCTGTTGATTTATCGGCTAAAATTTTAACAAACCCGTCTAAATCCATACTCGCTCTACTTCTACCTAATGCACGCATTGGAAATTGCCCGACTTTATATTCTACTCCAGCTTCTTTTAGTTGCTCTTCTGTTTGACCAACAGCTGCAACTTCCGGCCATGTATAAACAACACCTGGAATTAAGTTATAATCGATATGTGGCTTTTGTCCAGCAATAGTTTCAGCAACAAATACGCCTTCTTCTTCCGCTTTATGGGCTAACATAGCGCCTTTAATAACATCGCCAATGGCATAAATGTTTTTGGTAGCTGTTTGTAAGTGATCATTAACTTCTACTTGACCTTTATCATTTAATTTTACACCAGCAGCTTCCGCATTTAATCCATCCGTATACGGACGACGACCAACTGACACTAAACAATAATCACCTTTAAACTCTACTTCTTCTCCTTTTTTGTTGTCCGCTTTTACAATGATTTCATCACCCTTACGTTCAACAGATTTTACTTTATGTGAGGTGTTGATTTTGAATTTTTGTTTCTTCAACACTTTATTTAATTCTTTAGAAAGTCCTGAATCCATTGTCGGAATAATACGATCCATGTATTCTATTACAGAAACTTCAGCACCTAAACGCTTGTAAACTTGACCTAACTCTAATCCAATAACACCGCCTCCAATAACAATCATGTGTTTTGGAATCTCCTTAAGCTTTAGCGCTTCAGTAGATGTTATAATACGCTCTTTATCAATATTTATGAATGGCAAACTTGAAGGTTTACTTCCAGTGGCAATAATAGTATTCTTCGCTTCAATTTCCGTTTCTTTTTCACCTGAAATCGTAATATGAGTGGCGTCTTTAAAGCTTCCTAATCCTTGGTAAACATCAATATTATTCTTCTTCATCAAGAAATCTATACCACCTGTTGTTGTATCTACAACTGCCTGCTTACGGGCAATCATTTGTTTTAAATTCACTTTAATTTCACCAGGAATATCTATACCATGTTCTTCAAAATGCTTGACTGCATCTTCGTAATGATGAGACGAATCTAAAAGCGCTTTACTTGGAATACACCCAACATTTAGGCATGTTCCTCCAAGGGTTGAATATTTTTCTATAATAGCAGTTTTCAATCCTAATTGCGCGCAACGAATAGCTGCTACATAACCTCCAGGACCAGAGCCAATAATGGCTACATCGTATGAATTCATATAAATATTTTTTTTCAAGTTGTATTAATACAAGAACAAAAATACAAATGTTTTATGGGAAGGCAATAAAAAAAATACAGGATAATAAGCGCCATCAAAATAAGTGTAAAAAAAAAGGGCAAAACTAACAATTTTGTTAGATTGCCCTAAATATAAGGTATCACCCTCAAATAATAGCATTACAAAAATGGTGTAATATTTCAGGTTTTGCAATACTCAATTTGAGTAATTTTACAGAAAATTCGTGTTCATTTTTAACATACCTATCAGCTCTCCTGTTGATGAAATGTTAAGTTTCTTTAAAATATTTCTTCGGTGTGTATCTACTGTATTAGGACTAATATTCAATAAATCAGCTATTTCCTTACTTGAATTATGCAAGGTTAATAATCGTATCACATCGCGCTCCCGATTACTTAAACCATCTGTTAATAGTTTTTGGGAATAATTATTAAAATATTTGGTTTCATATTCGTTGTTTTCATTGAGTAATTTGGCTGTAACCGTAATTGGCATTTGTATATTTATATCCATAACGGTGTAATGCGCTAATCCTATTATTGGTTTCATTTCCGCATCAAACTCTAAAGGTGTGGTGTTTTGAATTATGTTTACATATTCGTCCTGCGCATTTTTTAAGCGGTAATTCCATGTATAGCTCATTTGGTATCTGTGGTTTACCGGGATTTCAGCTAAAGTAAATTCCATTAAATCGTTTAAACCTCTTAACCAAAGTTCAATATCTTCTGGGTGAATGCGACTCCAAAAATTTCGCATACCTTCCTTTAGCAAGACATTTTTTTCCAAGCCTAGACAGGCCGTCATGTTTTTACTAACAAATTCAAAGGTTAAATCTTGGGTGTTTGTTATGCAGAAAAAGGTAGAACTGTATGGCAAATACACATCTAATTCCATGATTTTTTTAATATGCGTGCCTAATTCAGGGTGTGCATAAGACATGAAAATATCATGATAAATCTTTTTGATGTTTTTATAAAGCATCTATTTGGTATAAAAGTGTTTTTTGAAAAAAAATTCGCAATAAAGTTACATAAAAATCTATGGTTTCTCTTTCTCTACATGATTTAAAATCCATTCCAGCTCGGGATCACGTTCATGTAAAACATCATTCCAAGTTGGAACAATTGGAATATCCGGCTTAATACCATATCCATCTGGCTCTACTTTAAAAGGCGCATCAATTTGCATTAAACCAATGCGTACACGAACCTTACTATTTGGTAATTTATAAATTTTAAATAAACCCGCAACGGTTCCATTATAAGCACCTCCCGTTTCTTCACCAACAAATGTGGCTAAATTATGACCTTGAATATTAGTAGACAATATGGATGATGCCGAAAAAGAATTCCCATTAATAAGCACATATAAATTACCTTTAAAATTATCCGGAAATGGGGATTGCATTTTGGCATATTTAAATTTATAATAAATAGCATCATCAACCTTTTTGGTTTTTATTAAGTTATGGGTTACAATAACAGGTGAAAAAACGGCTCCAATTATCTTTAACATTAAAGGGCTACCATTGCTCATGGTGTACACCATAAATGGCACACGACTAGTTACCTCACTTTCATTAATAAACTGATAATCTTCTTGCGCCAAATAGCGGAATAAATAAGCAATTTCTTCTATTCGACCACCGCCATTATCTCGTAAATCCAAAACGAGATTCGGTGTATTTAATGAATCTAATTGGGCAAAACTCTGTTTATAGAATTTTTTATAATTCCCATTTCCAAAAGCTCTTATTTTCATAACGGCAACAGAACTATCTATTCCCTTAAAATTGAAATTACGCGTGTATTTGCCGTCTGAACCTTCAGAACCATATATTCGATCTTGTTTTCGCTTTTCTTTTGCTTTCTGCTTTCTAATTAATTTTTCTGCTTTAGTCAGTTGGGCTACTTTAATTGAATCAGCTTCCTGTTTTAATGAATCTATTGTGTGTGAAGTTGAATCTTTTGGAATGCGTCGGAAAACTTTCGTGTATAATGAATCTTGTTTATTGAAGGTTACGGATAAGCTATCTAAAAATCCTTTATCGCGTGCATACAATCTTTGAAATGCACGGCCCAATTGCCTATCCATCAACGTGGTATTAAAGCCATCAGAAGCATATTGTGTTTGATATTTCTGGATTAACGCGTTGGCAGATTCATTTTCAATCTGAACCACTTCACTTCCAATTAATAATGAATCTGATTTGGATCCTGACACCCATAATTGTTTGTCCATATAATTAAAATCTAAATCGTAAAACTCAAACCGTTCCTTCATTAAAACCTTACGTTCTTTTTTAGTGAATTGCATTTGAGGTGGCATAACCGAAATATGACCTTGACGCACTTCCATTAAAATAGGTGCTAATTGTTCATAAAAATCATGACTACTTAATGGTTGTGTGATACTGGTTTTTAGGCTATCAAATTTAAAATCTAACGCTTCTTTAGAAATATACTGATATAGGCGGGGATGATGTTTTTGCAGTTGATTATAAACCGCATCTACGTCCTCTCTCAATTCATCTGCATCATGCAAACTACTTACAACGGCGTTATTTTTTTTAACGCTTCCGCAGGATTGGACAATTATTATTACTACTAGAAACCACAGATATTGATATTTCATAAAGTTATATATGCTAGATATTGAACAACGAAATACGCAGTTATTTTTAAAAAATAAAAATAGATTACCAAAAATAACTAATTACCCCTTCCGGAATTTGATGGAATTCAGTCGTTCGCCTGGGTTTTATGGTTAAAAAACGAAAACCTACAAACAAGAATTGTAGCAAAAAGGTATACTAAATTCAATTTTACCTAATTCAAAATGTTTTTATCAGGCCGGCAAATTAAATCATAATGGCTGTAGTATGTTTTACTTCATTAATAACAAACATACTGTGGGTGCTACCAATATGATTAATAGATGTTAGTTTTTTAACCATAAACTCCCTAAAATCTTCCATATCCCGAACCATTACTTTTAATAAATAATCGTAATCTCCACTAATATGATAGCATTCAGAAATTTCTTCTAAATTGGCAACTTCACGCTCAAATTTCACAATGTTATTCTGTGTATGCTGAACAAGTTTAATATGACAAAAGGCAACAAAACTCCGATCCACCTTATTCTTATCCAACAAGGCCACATATTGCGCAATAACACCTTCGCGTTCTAACTTTCTAATCCGCTCGTAAACAGCTGTAACAGATAAATTTAACCTGTTAGATAACATTTTGTTGGTCTGCTTCGCATCTTCTTGAAGAAATTGTAATAACTTTAAATCTATGAGATCGAAATTCATAATAATTGAAAATTTTTCGTTTAAAAAACAATATTAACCAAATTAGACGTGATAAAAACTATTATTCATGTTTTTTATAGATTTATAATCTAAATATAAAGATATCTATTGATAGATAATCTAATATTAACGATTTTTACTGTATTATTAATTAATAAATTTTCACACTATGGCATTCAAACCAGCAAATAATATTCAAGATTTACAATATTTTGGTGAATTTGGAGGAGTAAACCCTTCTATTTCAGATTCATCAACCTACACTTTTTTATCGGCTAAAACCATGTTTGACACCTTTGAGGGTAATGCAGATGGCTGTTATTTGTATTCAAGACATTCTACGCCTTCAAACTTATATCTCGGCGAAGCTTTAGCAGCCATGGAAGGAACGGAGACTGCAAATGTTACCGCTTCAGGAATGGGAGCCATAACACCAGTCATAATGCAGCTTTGTGGCGCTGGCGATCATGTCGTTTCTAGTCGCACCATTTATGGAGGAACGTATGCCTTTTTAAAGAATTTTGCACCTAGACTTAACATAACAACGACTTTTGTAGATATTACAAAATTAGAAGTGGTTGAAGCTGCCATTACGAAAAACACAAAAATTTTATACTGCGAATCTGTTAGTAACCCGCTCTTGGAAGTGGCTGATATTTCAGGTTTAGCAAAGTTGGCTAAAAAGCACAATTTAAAATTGGTGGTAGATAATACGTTTTCGCCCTTATCTGTTTCACCTGTGCAATTGGGAGCTGATATCGTGATTCACAGTTTAACTAAATTCATAAATGGATCTAGTGATACGGTTGGTGGTGTAATTTGTGGTACACAAGAATTCATAAACGATTTACGAAGTGTCAACGATGGCGCCTGTATGTTATTAGGCTCTACTATGGACAGTTTAAGAGCCGCTTCTATATTAAAAAACCTACGCACATTGCACATTAGAATGCAGCAACATAGTTTAAATGCGACCTATTTAGCAGAAAAATTTGAAGCTGATGGATTAAAAACCGTGTATCCAGGTTTAGCTTCTCATCCAAGTCATGAATTATTTAAAAGCATGATGAATGAAAAATATGGATATGGTGGCATGCTAACTGTAGATGTTGGTTCTTTAGAAAAAGCAAATGCATTAATGGAATTAATGCAAGAAAAAAATTTAGGATATCTAGCTGTTAGTCTAGGGTTTTACAAAACCTTATTCTCGGCTCCAGGTAGTTCTACTTCATCGGAAATACCGGAAGATGAACAAAAAGAAATGGGCTTAAGTGATGGTTTAATTCGTTTTTCTATTGGATTGGATGCAGACATTGAGCGCACCTATAAAACTATGCGTTCTTGCATGGAGTCTCTTGATATATTATAGTAAGCCTAAATTACAAGTAAATTAAGGAGTTCGTTTAAGCGTGCTCCTTTTTTATTTTTAAAAACAAGGTCATTCCTTTCACCATATTAGCTTAAGCGACAATTAGTATTTGCATACTTTATCTGAAAATCGTAACATTACAATCCTAACGAAACTAACAACCAATATGCAGGACGATAAAAACCTATCAGATATTGATATTGAAGACCAAACAATTATTGAGAATAAAGAATTAAGTATCTGGGAAGCGTTAATTCCTGTGGTTATTTTAATGCTAATGCTGGCTTACAACATCTTTCTTGCAGATGGTGAAGCTTTAGGAGAATATTCCAATCAGTTTATTTTACTATTAGGTGCGGCTGTGGCTGCCATCGTTGGATTTTTTAATAAAGTCCGCTTTCAAATCATGATGAAAGAGGTCTGGGAAAACTTGCGCAGCGTATTTGTACCCATAATGATTTTGTTTTTAGTTGGCGCTTTAGCCGGAACGTGGTTGGTAAGTGGTGTTATTCCGGCCATGGTATATTATGGTCTACAAGTTTTAAGTCCGTCAATATTTTTACCGGCTTCTGTTATTATTTGTGCGGTTATTTCCATTGCAACAGGTAGTTCTTGGACCACTTCTGCAACGGTAGGTATTGCCTTAATTGGAATTGGAAGCGCTTTAGGAATTCCTACAGGCATGATTGCTGGTGCCGCTATTTCTGGCGCATATTTTGGCGATAAAATGTCGCCATTGAGTGATACCACTAACCTAGCTCCTGCCATGGCTGGAACGGATTTATTTACACATATTAGGTATATGGCGTTAACAACTATTCCTACGATTATAATTACATTAATAGCCTTTTCGGTAATGAGTATGACTATTGATACCACAGGAACTGCCGATTTAAGTAGTCTTTTAATAAGTATTGAAAACACGTTTAATATTACACCAATGTTATTTATTGTACCATTAGTGGTAATAGCTTTAATTCTTTTAAAAACAAAGCCACTTATTGCTCTTGGTGTTGGTGTTATATTGGCAGCCGTTTTCGCTTTTATTTTCCAACCCGCTATTTTAGATAGTTTAGGAGATTCTAAATTAGGCGCCACCGTTAATGCCATATTAACAGACACGCAAATTGTAACCGATAACGAAAAACTAAACGACTTATTTGCTGCAGGCGGCATGAAAGGCATGATTTGGACCATTCTTCTAATTTGCTGCGCCATGTTTTTTGGTGGCATTATGGATGCTATAGGCGCTTTGGCAAGAATTACTAAAGTACTCTTGTCTTTTGCTACAACGGTTTTCGGATTATTTGCAAGTACCGTTATCAGTTGTTTAGGATTAAATACTATAGCCAGTGATCAATATTTAGCCATTGTTATTCCTGGTAAAATGTTTAAGCAAGCGTACAAAGATAAAGGATTAGCTCCTGAAAATTTGAGTAGAACCTTGGAAGATTCTGGAACGGTAACGTCCGTATTAATTCCTTGGAATACCTGTGGCGCTTATCAAAGTAGTGTTTTAGGTGTTTCTGTTGCTGATTATTTTGTGTATGCCATCTTCAATTGGTTAAGTCCTTTTATGACCTTAACTTACGCGGCATTAAATATTAAAATTAAACAACTAACGAGCAACACTAAATAAGCATAAACTATCACTTTCTAACTTTACCATAAATTTAAGCTATACTTCAATAAAGAATTAAGATTTCATTTCGACTGAAATACTATGACTTGTTCTTATATTTGTCATTAAGAAAATTAATAACAATTAAAATATAAAAACATGGCATTTGTAGGAAAAAAATTCCCAGATTTAAACGTTGACGCAATGAATGAAATGGGCGACACTTTTAAAGTGAACGTTCTTGAAGAAGCAGTAAACAACAAGAAAAAAGTAGTATTATTCTGGTATCCTAAAGATTTTACCTTTGTATGTCCAACGGAGTTACATGCATTCCAAGCAGCAATGAAGGAATTCGAAAAACGTAATACAATAGTTATTGGCGCATCATGTGATACTCCTGAAGTACATTTTGCTTGGTTAAGCACAGCAAAAGATAATGGTGGTATAGAAGGTGTAACCTATCCAATCCTTGCTGATAGTAATAGAAACTTATCTAGCGTTTTAGGAATTTTAGATATTACCAACGAAATTTTTGATGAAGAGACAGGAACTGTTCAAGTTGAAGGCGATAATGTAACGTATAGAGCTACCTATATTATTGATGAAGATGGTATTGTACAGCACGAAAGCATCAACAACATGCCATTAGGTAGAAATGTTGGTGAATATATTCGTTTGATAGACGCCTTAACACACGTTCAAGAAAAAGGTGAAGTTTGTCCAGCAAACTGGGAAGAAGGAAAAGACGCTATGCAAGCTAACGCGAAAGGAACTGCTGCATATTTAGCATCTCACTAATTTAGATTTTTCAACTTCACACGAAGAACTTCAATACAACCTATATTAAACATCTAATTAAGTCCTTCCAATACGGAAGGACTTAAATAGCTAAAACTTTTAAAACTATGGTACAGGAATTAGAACAAGATAATTTACAGGATATCATTAATAATAATGATACAGTAGTTGTACAGTATTCAGCTACTTGGTGTGGAAACTGCCGCATTATGAAGCCTAAATTCAAGAAATTAGCAACAGAGCATGAAGGTGTTACTTTTGTGATGGCTGATGCTGAAAAATTTCCTGAAAGTAGAAAATTAGCAACTGTTGATAATTTACCAACCTTTGCGACTTTTAAAAAAGGGGAATTTGTTGGTCAAGAACAAACCAATAAATTCGACGCTTTAAAAGAACTTGTTGATAACGTAATCTAGATTAGTATGAAACTACCTATTATAAAACATTTAACACAGTTTATTGAAGAGAATGACGAGGATTATGTTCTTGAAACTATTGAAACTTTAGAAGCCTTAACGGAAGTATCATCATTAAAAGATGAAGAGCTAGATGTTATTGGCGAACTAATTTCTAACATGTATGGTGCTATTGAAGTGAATAAAATGATGAAAGATGGCACACCACAAAAAGAAGCTTTAAATAGCTTTATGAAACGCGTGCTTGGTTCTATTGACAAGTAATTGACATATTAAATCAACACAAAAAGGCCACTAAAATATAATTTTAGTGGCCTTTTTTAATTCAAATAAAATTAGGGACTAATTATAGTCTTACGACTTTGGTAATAATACGGCATCAACGACATGAATAACACCATTAGATTGGTTAACATCGGCAATCGTTACCAAAGCAGAGTTTCCATTCTCATCCGTAACATACACAGCTTTTCCTTTCATCCAAGCTGTTAATGTTCCACCACTTAAGGTTGTAATTTGCGCTTTACCATTACCCTTTTTAATGGCTTTCATAATATCTGAAGCATTCCATTTTCCAGAAGCAACATGATATTTTAAAATGGTTTGTAACATCATTTTGTTTTCCATCTTCAGTAAATTATCTACGGTTCCTTTTGGTAACTTATCAAAGGCACTATTGGTTGGAGCAAAAACGGTAAACGGACCTTCACTTGATAAAGCATCAACTAAATCTGCAGCTTTAACGGCTGCAACTAGCGTGGTATGATCTTTAGAATTCACAGCATTCTCAATAATGTTTTTTGTAGGATACATTTCGGCGCCACCAACCATTTTAGTCTCCTGTTTCATCATGTTGCTTTGAGCACTCATATTTAAAGACATTACAAATGTTAATAGACATGTTGCTACTGTTACTAATTTCAAATTTTTCATATTGGTAATTTTTAAGTTATTAATTTGTTTATACCCTACTAACGTAATTATCTAGGTTGCGGTTTTTATTTATTTTTCGTTTAACGCATTATTAACATACAATAGAATAAAAAAACCTTATATTTTAGTAATGTTTCAGGGGAAATATCCCTATTTTTATAACAACTAAAATTTTAAAAAATTATGGCAACAGTAACCTTACATGGCGATGCAATTCAAACATCTGGATCACTTCCAAAAACGAACAGTAAAGCACCAGATTTCTCTTTAACCAACACCGATTTAGGAACTAACACATTAGCAGATTATAAAGGACAAAAATTAGTGTTAAATATATTTCCAAGCGTAGATACAGGTACGTGTGCAGCTTCAGTCAGACAATTTAACCAAGAGGCAAGCGAATTAGACAACACAAAAGTACTATGTATTTCTAGAGATTTACCATTTGCTTTAGCTCGTTTTTGTGCGGCGGAAGGATTGGACAATGTGGTATCGCTTTCAGATTTCAAAGATAGAAGCTTTGGAAAAAATTATGGCGTGGCTTTTACATCTGGACCATTAGAAACGTTACTTTCAAGATCAGTAGTAGTTATTGATGAAAAGGGACAAGTAGTTTATACGGAACAGGTTCAAGAAACGGTTGATGAACCAAACTATAAAGCAGCTTTGGAGGCTTTAATGGATGCCTAAAAAAGATTCATTTTTAATTAATAGATTAAAAAGCGTTACATATGCTTTTAAAGGCGCTTTTATATTAGTTTCCACAGAAGCTAGTATAAAAGTGCAACTTTGTATTGGTATTATCATGACAGTTGCGGGTTTTTATTTTGAAATCTCAACAACCGAATGGCTAATTCAAATAGGAACTATTGGTTTAATTATGGCTTTAGAGGGTATAAATACAGCCATCGAAGAAATAGCAAATTTTATACATCCAGAATATCATAAAAAGATAGGACTCATTAAAGATATAGCCGCAGGCGCTGTTTTTATTTTTGCTATAACGGCAATAATCATAGGATGTATCATATATATTCCAAAGATTTTTTAAATACATTTAGCTTTAGGATTAACGCGAACTATTTGTATTTTTGTGACCATCTGATGTCACATCAATTTGAACCTAAATTTTCAGAATTAATTACACAATAACCTTTTTCTGTTTTACGGAAAGTATATATGGCCAAAAAGAAAACAAAAGCAACAAAAGCGACGAAACCCAAGTTCAAAGCGCCTAGTTTTAAACTATCCAATCAACAAAAGTTGGTATTTGGCAGTTTTTTAATTCTTTCAGGTCTTTTACTTTTTATTGCTTTTGTGTCGTACTTTTTTACAGGGCAAAACGACCAGAGTACGCTTTCAGAATTTGGTAATAAAGCTATTGAATCTCAAAATTGGCTTAATAAAACAGGTGCTTGGGTTAGTGATTTTTTTATCCATCGTGGCTTTGGTGTGGCTTCATTTATTTTTGCAGGTCTTATTTTCCTATCAGGTGTTTTCGTTCTTACCAATGGCAACCGCTCTAAACTTCGCAAACATTGGTTTTGGGGCACTTTAATTGTTGTTTGGCTTTCTATAATTTTTGGGTTTTTCGCTGAAAAATGGAGCTCTTTAGGAGGAACAGTCGGTTTTGAAATAAATACCTATTTGCAAATCTATTTAGGAAAAATTGGAACCATACTTCTACTCGTTTTTGGTTTAATATTCTATTTAGCCATTCGGTTTAGATTGACTTTTGATAACATTAAAAACGCTTTTAAATCCGTTAAAAAGGACATTAACGCCAATATAAAGGATAGTCAGACAGCTGATGATCCATTGGTTCCTTTGGATAACGATTTGTCAGCGGAAGCGGAAGATATTAAATCTGCTTTCGATTTAACTGTAGAAAAAAACGAATCAGAGGCTCCAATTACACCGCCAACAAAGAAACCAGAACCTAAACTTGTAGCAAAAGTCGATACGGAAGAGCCTGAAATGCAGATTGAAGTTGAAACGGTTGAAGAAGAACTTTCGGAAACTGATAATTTAGCGAATAAATTGGTTGAAGATTTTGGCCAATTTGATCCGACTTTGGAGTTGAGTAATTACCAATTCCCATCATTAGACTTACTGAAAAAATACGATTCTGAAGGTATAACTATTAACCAAGAAGAATTAGAAGAAAATAAAAACCGCATTGTAGATACGCTAAATAACTATAAAATTGGTATTTCCAATATTAAAGCAACCATTGGACCAACAGTAACCTTGTATGAAATAATACCAGAAGCTGGAGTCCGAATTTCTAAAATTAAAAACCTAGAAGATGATATTGCTTTATCGCTTTCCGCTTTAGGAATTAGAATTATTGCGCCAATTCCAGGAAAAGGAACTATTGGTATTGAAGTTCCAAATAAAAATTCTACTATCGTTTCTATGCGTTCGGTTATTGCCTCGCAGAAATTTCAGAAATCGGAAATGCAATTGCCAATTGCTTTAGGTAAAACGATTAGTAATGAAACTTTTGTGGTAGATTTAGCCAAGATGCCTCACCTGCTAATGGCTGGTGCAACAGGGCAAGGTAAATCGGTTGGATTAAATGCGGTATTAACATCACTACTCTACAAGAAGCATCCTGCGGAAGTAAAATTTGTATTGGTAGACCCGAAGAAGGTTGAATTGACGCTTTTCAATAAAATTGAACGTCATTATTTAGCCAAACTACCAGATAGTGAAGAAGCCATAATTACAGATAATACCAAAGTAATTAATACACTTAACTCATTGTGTATTGAAATGGACAACCGTTATGAATTATTAAAAAATGCGTTGTGTAGAAACATTGCCGAATATAATGCGAAATTTAAAGCGCGAAAATTAAATCCAAATGATGGCCATCAATTTTTACCCTATATCGTTTTGGTGGTGGATGAGTTTGCCGATTTAATCATGACAGCTGGTAAAGAAGTAGAAACCCCTATAGCACGATTGGCACAATTGGCACGAGCCATTGGAATACATTTAATTGTAGCCACCCAAAGACCTTCTGTAAACGTTATAACAGGTATTATTAAAGCAAATTTCCCAGCGAGGATTGCATTTAGAGTAACCAGTAAAATAGATTCTCGTACTATTTTAGACGGTTCTGGAGCTGATCAATTAATTGGACGTGGTGATATGCTTTTTACACAAGGAAACGAAATGATCCGTATTCAATGTGCCTTTGTTGATACACCGGAAGTGGAAAAAATTACCGATTTTATCGGTTCTCAAAAAGCATATCCAGAAGCTTACTTACTGCCAGAGTACGTTGGTGAGGAAAGTGGCACAAGTCTTGATGTAGACATAAGCGATCGGGATGTTTTGTTTAAAGATGCGGCAGAAATTATTGTCACAGCCCAACAAGGTTCCGCATCATTATTACAACGAAAATTAAAACTAGGATACAATCGTGCTGGTCGTTTAATAGATCAGTTGGAAGCAGCAGGAATTGTTGGTGGATTTGAAGGTAGTAAAGCCAGACAGGTTTTGGTACCAGATTTAGCAGCGTTAAATATGCTTTTAGAAAACGAAACATCTTAAAAATTAAATAACAAAAAAAGCGTAAAAATTAATAGCGCATAAATTTATTCGTAATGAAAAAACTATTAGTATTAGTATTAATCATGGTCACGTCTGTAACTTTTGCACAAGATAATGAGGCCAAAACTCTATTAAACAAGGTTTCTAAAAAAGTAAAAAGTTATGATAATATATCCATTGACTTTAAATATGCTTTAAGCAATGATGTAGAAAACTTAAAGCAAGAAACACGTGGTGATGTGGTTATTGCGGGCGATAAATACCGTTTAAATATACTAGGAATGACCCGCATCTACGATGGCAAAACACTTTATAGTATTAGCCCTGATGATGAAGAGGTAACCATTTCATCAAATAACACCGAAGATGAAAATAGTATTACCCCAAGTAAAATGTTGTCTTTTTACGAAACCGGATACTCTTACAAAATGGATATTCTTCAAAATGTACAAGGTCGGAAAATTCAATATGTAAAATTAACACCTAGTGATTCTGGTTCCGAAATTAAAAATATTCTTTTAGGTATAGATGCTCAAACCTATCACATTTACAATTTAATTGAAACAGGTAAAAATGGTACAAAAACTACTTTAACTGTTAATTCTTTTAAAACAAACGAGCCCTTATCAAAAACCTTATTTACCTTTGATGCTAACAAATATAAAGACCATTATATTAATAAGTTAGATTAGACTGGTTAACACTTTGCATTTCAAGAATTTAAACTTCATAATAAACCTTTAATAATCAGCCATTTTTAATTTCAAATTGGATAAATGAAGGAAACTATAACCGTGTGAAAATACTAGACCGTTACATACTTACTACGTATTTAAAAACCTTTTTCAGCGTGTTTATCATACTCATGCTAATTTTTGTATTACAAACCATTTGGCTTTATATAAAAGAATTAGCTGGTAAGGATTTGGACATGGTTGTCATTTTAAAGTTTCTATTTTACTTTACACCCAAACTTATCCCACTAGTATTACCACTAACTATTCTTCTATCTTCGATTATGGTTTTCGGTAGTTTTGCTGAAAACTATGAATTTGCCGCCATGAAATCCACTGGAATTTCGTTACAGCGCGCCATGACTGGCTTAAGTATTTTTATAGTAGGATTGGGCATTACCACCTTTTTATTTGCTAACAACGTTATACCTTGGGCTGAATTTAATTCACATAATCTTCGGAAAAACATTGCCACCTTAAAACCTGCTATGGTAATTGCCGAAGGTCAGTTTAATGATGTCATGGATTACAACATTAAAGTTGAAAAAAAATCAGGTGAAAATGGCAGGTATTTGAAAGGTGTGGTCATGCACAAGAAAAGCCAAAGAAATAATGCCAACAACACGATAATAGTTGCTAAAAATGGTGAACTTATAGGTGAAGAAGATTCTGATGTGTTACAATTTATTCTCTTTGATGGATATTTTTATGATGATACGCCATCCAAAAATCGTGCTGAAAGAAGTCGGCATCCCATGGTAATGAGTCATTTTGAAAAATATATTATTAATATCGATTTATCCCAATTAAATAGTAATGATTTAGACGAGAAAAATGTATCAGACAAGTACAATATGCTGAACATTTCTGATTTAAATTTTATGATAGACTCATTAGGGACTGCTTTAAACAATGATCATGAAGACTTTGCTATTAGTTTATACAACCGCTCCAACTTACCTGTATTAAACTCTGGGATTACAGTAACGAAAGGTATTGACTCATCTTTTAGCGGCAATGTTTTAGAATTATTTCCGGATAAGAAAAAAGTACAAATGCTAGATCAGGCATTAAATTCGTTAAAAAGTACCAAACAAATTGTAAATATTAAAACCAAATATTTTAAAGAGCGTAATGTTGAAATCAACAAACATTTTATTGCTCTTCATGAAAAATTAGCTTTAGGTTTTGCCTGTATTATCCTATTTTTTGTAGGAGCACCTTTAGGTGCTTTAATTAGAAAAGGTGGTATTGGATTGCCAATGATTATTGCTATCTTATTATTTTTAACTTATCACTTTATAGGAATTTTCGCAAAAAACAGCGCTAAAGATGGTAGTTTAAATCCAATTCTCGCTGCTTGGTTCTCTACGCTTGTTATGTTGCCTCTTGGCTACTATTTAACCAAACGCGCAACAGCAGATCGTGGTTTATTTGAATTTGATCATATTATTGAACCCATTAAGAAGCTATTAAAAATTCCAAACAAATCAGAAGAAAGTATAACAACACAAAAACCTCGAATTTCTTTAAGTTCTGAAGGCGACTTACAAGCTAAAGCGCGTTTAACAGATTATAGCATGCATGCTAAATTTAGTTTTGTTTTTTATTGCATTGCTATTGTACTATTTGTGCTTTATTTCGTGTTTCAAAATAATAAACTAGAAGAAATTGCGGCCATAATAATTCAAATAAGCGCTATTTCTGGTGTAATTTATACACTTTACTTTATCGTATCATATGTAAATATTTCAGGCTTATCAAAACGGATTGAAACATTCCACGTTTCTAAAAATCCAATTTTTATCATACTTGGTTTTATTATGTACCCCATTAGACATTTTTTACTGAAGAATAAAATAAATAAAGTCTTTTCACTTAATTCAAAATAAGCAATACCTTTGCTTTTAATACAAAATGGTTATGTCCATGACTCAAACTCAAAATACCAAAACCTTTCAATTAGATGCCATTGAAGATGCCATAAACGATATCCGAAATGGAAAAGTTATTATTGTTGTTGATGATGAGAATCGGGAAAATGAAGGTGATTTTCTAGCAGCTGCAGAAATGGCAACACCTGAAATGATTAACTTCATGGCCACACATGGTCGGGGCTTAATTTGTACACCATTAACCGAAAATCGTTGTAAGGCTTTAGAGCTTGATATGATGGTTCGTAATAATACGGATCCTATGGAAACAGCGTTTACTATTTCAGTAGATTTAAGAGGAAACGGTGTTACTACGGGTATTTCAGCTGCTGATCGTGCTAAAACTGTTCAAGCTTTGGTAGATGATAATATGAAACCTTTTGAATTGGCTAGGCCTGGTCATATATTTCCTTTAGTTGCAAAAGAAGGAGGTGTATTAAGGCGAACCGGACATACGGAAGCTGCTATAGATTTTGCACGACTTGCTGGATTAAAACCAGCAGGTGTTATAGTGGAAATTATGAATGAAGATGGTACTATGGCTCGTTTACCAGAGTTAATGAAAGTGGCCAAAAAATTCGATTTAAAAATTGTTTCTATAGAAGATTTAGTGGCTTACCGCATGCAGCACGATTCTTTAATTGAAAAGGTGGAAGATTTTAATCTAGAAACCCGTTTTGGAAATTTTAGATTGCGTGCCTATAACCAAACAACCAACAATCAAATTCACATTGCGCTTACTAAAGGGTCTTGGTCTGCTAGTGAACCTGTTTTAACACGTGTTAATGCAACGCTTGTTAATCATGATATTTTAGGCACTTTAACCAACAATGCCGACCAAAAGCTGGACGACATGTTTAAAGTTATTAATCAAGCTGAAAAAGGTGCTGTTATCTTCATTAATCAGCAATCGCAGACCATGAATTTATTAAAACGTCTGAACGTTCTAAAAGAAGCACAAGTTCCTGGTGAGGTAATAAAAGCACCGCGTCTTGATATGGATGCGAAGGATTTTGGAATCGGTGCTCAAATTTTACATGATTTAAATATTCATAAATTAAAACTCATTTCTAATAGTGAGCAAACCAAACGTGTTGGGATGATTGGTTACGGATTGGAAATTGTTGAGTATGTTAATTATTAGTTTTCCGTATAGGTTACTTTTACAGAATGAATTGCCAAATTACTTCCATCCCAATTAGATGAAGGTCTTACTCTAATATAATGTTGTCTATCTGTAGCAATATTAAAAGGATTAGAACTTACCTCTATCATACCAATTGTTGAACTTCCAAATGTTGAAACTGTAACTGGTATAGTTGCAGATGTATTCGTTCTATAGTAGGCTATTACATCTCCTATCAGATTTACACCACCAGCGTTATTGGTATCTCTAAAATAGAATGTAACCGAGGTCACTGTAGAACCTATAGGAATTACCAATGGTGCTAGTATAGCTTGTGTACCAGTCGGTTTATAAGCATATCCACCACCAATCCCAAAATTTACTAAACTATTATTACTTGTGAATGTTGTGGCGGGAACAACAATTGTTTTAGCAGTAGGTGCTAAAGTTGCTATACTATTATCCACGTAGGTTTTAACTGCCTGTTCTGTTGGTACTGCATTATCACTGTTATCTGCTAATGTATAATCTGTAGAAAATTCGTTTACTCTTGCTCCAGTTTCCAAAGTTAAACCCATTCTACCCAGATTCATTAACGATTCATAACCTGTTGTCGGTATTATATAATCTGTATCGGTTTCAAACCTTAAATAGTCGCTCCTGTTTTCAATTCTGTAAAAAGTATGTGCCCCTGTTTCATCGCCAGTTTCAAGTTCTAATTTTGATGAACTACCAACTGTTGGAACTGTCAATTTTATGGTTGCATTATTCGGATCATTAATTTCTAATAATTCCGTTGGAGAATCTGTTCCAATACCCACATTTTTTGATAATACATGCACATTATCTATTTCGGTTTCCCAAGATTTATCGCCAGACGAAAGTGCATATGGAACGGCATTAAATTCGGTTATCCCCATATCCACCAAGCCATCGCCAATATTAACGAATACTTGCAGAAAATGCGTATCGCTAGCCCAATCAATGGTGTTAAAATCAGGACTGCCACCAACTAGTATACCTTCGCCAATATTTACAATAATAATACCATTAGCATCCGTTGTTGGCGTATGTAATTCTGAATATACATTGGTTTGTGCAACACCTTGTAAAATGTTAAATTGTACAGGTACCACATCATTAGCAATAACGATACCGTTATCATCTTTAATGATAGCTTTGTAATTTATACTCTGCTGTGCATAGATGGTTGAAAATAATGCGATAAAGCACAGTGAAAATAATACAATTGTTTTTATAGACCGCTTCATAATTGTTCGATTTTTAATGATTATAATTTTTTGATTTATAACACCTTAATAATATAATTCTAACTAACACCTATTTGTACTAGGTTGTGAATACTTGAAATCAAAAAAAGGGAAACAACACAAAATGTTACATAAGGTCATTCCCCCTTTTCACTTCAATAAATAGCCTCTTTAATATTATTTAATCACTATTTTTTTAGTGACGCGACCTTTCTCTGTTTGAATTTTCAGAAGATAGATACCAGATTGAAAATTACTAACATCAATTTGGTTTGTATTTTGGCTGCTTTCAAATACTTTTTTACCTAGAATAGAATACAACTCAATAGCATTTATGGTATTTGGTGTTTTAATATATAGAATATATGATGCTGGATTCGGATAAACAGAAAACGAAGTATCATCAATAACAACTTCCGTACTTAAGGTGGCGAAATTTACAGAACTTGCTGTTGGATTGTTTTGTGAGTATAAGTTTTGTGCCCAGATATTGATATAATTTTCAATAAAAATGGTGTCAAAAACTGGATCACCATTTTCAACGAACAGAATAGCGCCTGTTGTTGGGTTAGGATCTGCAATAACATCAAATAAAACTAGCTCAAAAGGCCCTGCACCATTTAACATTACGGTAAATTGGCCAGCTTCATCGCGACCTAAAAAATAGGCATCGCCATTAACACCAGGTCCCATGGAAATAGACGCCCATTCGGAGGCTGGAAGATTAGAATTACCAGTTACAAAATTACCTATAGTCATACCTGTTGGCACATAAAAGCCGGCTCCCATATCGTCTGTACTGTCATCAACTACGGATTCGCTTGGTGTTGCCAATAAAGCCATTTGGTAGTTGCCTGTGTTCGCGTTTATCCCTACAAATGAGATACTAAACTCATAAGTATGATTTTGTGCTTGTAATGTGAAGGTCATAAAAATTAAAATGACCGCTGTGTATACATGTTTCATAATAATATAGTTTTAAAGTGTTAAAATTTAGATGTTTATTTTAATTTGGTATTTGTTGTGAAATAGGAAAATAATTGGACGAAGGATTAGCAGGATGATTTAGTATGATATTTTTCAAAATACCTTTATCATTACCTGGCCCTAAATATCGGACGACACCGTTTAAGTTAATATCGCCTAAATTGTAAGTTGCATATGGAAAATAATTACTTCCAGAAGCATTACCAGGCGCATTGAGCACAATAGTTTTTAAGGTAGCCGAGTCGTTACTTGGCCCTAAATAACGCACTTGATTATTTCCATTCACATCACCAGCCCAAAGTGCCGTATTGCCAGAAGTTAAAATAGCTTGCGCCATGGTTCCATAAGTGGCAAATCCACTATTAGTGAAATCTACGATGCTTGCTGTATTTGCATTAAGTCCAATGGTTCCAGCGCTCATAGCACCTAAATGATTTCTGTGATTAACCACCACATAATAATTAGAAGGTGCAGCATTCATAATGAGACTTGTTACACCGTCTAATCCAACTACATCACCGTCACGTTGTAATAGGGCTGATTTTCCAGTAATACGCTTGGTATTATCATTAGCCGCGCGGAGTTCCACCCATACCCAATCTACAATAGCATTTGCTCCAGTAACAGAAAATACCGATACATTACATGTTGCTAAATCTGCATACGGACTGGTTGTAGGAATTATGGCATTTTGTCTTAAATTATCATTCATTAACCCAGCTGAAACTGGATTTAATAGTGGTCCTTGCAAGAAAAGCTTTGGGTCCATTTTTATTTTCATAGTACCATTAATAAAACCTTCAGAAACCTGAATATTTCCGGCACTTAATTCTTGTACATTTACTTCGCCAATGGTATAGAGAATTTCTATTCCTCCAGCGGTAGCATTTGCGCCTCCACTATCGATACTAAATTTCTCAATAGTTTGTCCTTGACATATAAAAGCCAAAATTAGACTTAACAGTAATGTGATTTTTGTTTTCATAATTTTATATGTATTTGTAAACATTTTTATTTATAAGTGATAAACTGAAAATTACCTTGGATTAATGCGCCTGCTGAATTATAAAGGTAAATTAGTAATTTGCCACTAGCGCTACTTACACGTTCACGGTAAACAGTGCTTGAACTACTAGTAACATTTGTAGTAAAAAGTGTCCAGAAATAATTCTCTCCTGTAATAGTAATTTCATATCTATTATCTACGGTATTCCAAGTAGCACTAAAATTCCCTGAACCAGAACTTACATTTCCGCTAGATTGCACAAAACCATAGGCAAGAGGACCAACAACAGCAGTGGTCTGTACCGTATTATCTTCAAACTGAACCGATTTAAATTGTGCTGAGCCATCACTATTAATTGCTGCAACAATGTCAAAGCCATTTTGCATTTCAATAAATTGGGAATTAGATGGAGACCCAGACGGGACAATAAGTTCCAAAAGATCTTTACCCGTAGGATGATCTAAACTTTCAATACGCACGGTGTTAGCCGTCCCCGTTGCTTGAACCACAGATAAAGGATTTGACGGATTACTTAATCCAATACCAACATTACCTGCACTGTAAGAAATTCGGGTATTATTTTTATCCCAGATTGTATTTTCTACATCTTTTGCCATTAATGCGTAAGGCACTGGTTTAAAAGCTGTCGTACCCATATCTACAAGACCACCTCCCGTATTTAATTGTACATTTAAGAAGTGATTACTACTACTCCAATCAACTGTTGAAAATGCCGTAGAAGTAGGAGTACCTTCACCAATGTTTACGATAATAATTCCATTGTCATCTGTAGTTGGTGTTTGGGTTTCTTGATACACAGTAGTTGCGCCGTCTATAATCGTGAATTGAATAGCTATCAAATCGTTAGCTACTATATTACCAAGGTTGTCTTTTATAACAGCTTTGTAATTGATACCATTTTGTGCAAAGGTCATGATGGTCGTAAACATGATTACTAATAATGATAATTTTGTTTTCATAAGATTGTGTTTATTCATTAATGGCATAAATTATTAGAGGTTAACATTCTGATTATTAATTATTTCTCATTATTTCTTTCAAAAGTAAAATGGATACCGGTCTTTGTATATTACTATTGTTTCAAAGTCTATAAAATATGTTCCATCCTTATAACAAACACTGAAAACATTATTCTTCAAGTCTAATTATGTTTATAATCTTCCTGATAGGTATTACAGCTAAACATGAGCAGCAATAAATTGATTAGAATTAATAATATAATAGCGGAACTAATATATAGTAGTATCATAGTCATGTCCTTTTTTTGTTTTGGTCATTGTTTTTATAAATAAAATTTCTGGGAGGTTATTTACAGCAAACTACTTTTCTATCTCTATAGGTTTTACTGCGTTATTATTTAGTATAATTTGTAATTGGTAAACGTCTTTTTTAAGATGATCTATGGATATATAAATCTTATCATCACTTTCTTTTTTTATGGAATTTGAGATTAGTTTCAGAAGGTATTCCATTAAAGGGATTCAAATTTAGATATAGAAAATCTGCTTTGATTACCGATATGTTTTAAAGGATATAAAATATGTACCAAATGTTGTTGAAGTGTTATGTTCTAGGCCATACCTCGTAATCTTAATGTATACAATCATCATGCGCTAATGAATTCACAGAAGGAATAATTAGTAATTGTTAAATATAGGTTTGTAATTAACTTAAAAATATATTGATCTTTTTTCTATTCTAAATGTCCCGGCTTATAAAATTATTCGATAAGAAAAACAATGGAAAGACAATTATGATTAGTCTTATATTAACGCAACGCCTCAAAATTTCTATTCGAGGCGTTGTAGAGTTATTACAATTATAGTAATTTCAAAAAAAAAAAAAATATTAAGGAATCGGGAACCGTTTAACATGAATTGTTCCAGTTACTTGCGTTGTAAATGTTTCTGTTTGATTAACATATCCAACTTCCATTTCCGCGCTAAAGGTTATTGTAAAATGTGCATATGCAACACCCGAGTATACATTACTTTGCCCATAATTAGTAATCGTTGAAGATCCTGAAATGGTATTCATAACATAATTGTTATAAGTAATTGACATGCCGGAACTGGTTTCGGTAACGCTTGGTCCAAAATCCATACCTTGGTTATTATTCATAGTCAATACCATGCCCAAAGAAATATTAGGGGTATGGATTTCATCTAACAATGTTAAAACCATGGTATCTTCTTCAGTACCAACATTATTTGTGGATATCGTTCTTACGGCTACAGCTCCACTGGATTCGCTCCCATTTGCAATAGTCCCAGAAAAAGTATCGCCATCTACAGGTCCACCAGAAAAAGTGAGTTCATAAAAATGAGAATCTCCTATTGGATCGGGATTGGCATGTAATGGATTGTCATCGCTGGAGCATGACGTTGCCATTACAACTAATAATAATGCGAAGAGCTTTACTGTAATTTGTAGTGTTTTCATAATTTTATAATTAGAAATAATTAATTTGGAAACGATTTTTTTGGATGTTGCAAATTCACAATTTTTCGAGTTTCTAGTTTGTTGAAAAAAATGTTCCTTTTAGTTACCACAAATCTCTAGAGACCAATTGATAAGTTCACCTCCATCTCCACCGGCATCATCCGTAATACTTAAAGTCCAGTTTCCATTGGACTGTAAACCATTAAAATCTGCAAGACTACCTTCTGGTTGATACACATTTGTAAAAGGCGCATTGGCAGATGTTGTATTCACAATTAAAAGTGTAGCATCATCATCAAAAACAGTATTTACGAAATTGTCACCACTTCCGCCATTGTCAGTTGTTAATTCAACCATAGTTGTGCCATCTGGAGCTATTAGAAATATGTCTAAATCATCTACCCAAGTATGATTAATGTTTAATGTTACATTTATATCAGTTACAGTAAAAGACTCTGCAACATTAATAACAGATGTGGTTATGGCTGCAGCATCTGGCCCAACTGGAAGTACTGTAGGATTTATTAATGGTTGACAAGGAATTTCTGTAGCCATGGCAGTAATAACTAAAGGCGAACCATTTAAAGGCGTTACACCGTCTGCTTTAAAAGCGGTTGCGGTTAAGTCATGCGCTCCACTCATGGCTCCAAGAGTCCAGTTTGTTGATGCCAAACCATTTCCGTCACTGGTAGCGCTTACTGTTGAAATAGTTCCTTGGGTTGCCGAAAAATTAACAGTTGCTCCAGCAAATGAATTACCGTTTTGATCTTTAATTAACACGACAATTGGACTTGCTAGTTCAGTTTCTATTATACCCGTTTGATTAGCTCCTGAAAGTATTTCAATTCGGTTGGCTTCTGGGGTAAATTGTGGTGAATCGTCATCACTTTTACTACAAGAGGTTGACAGAATGAAGAGACCAAATATTAGTGTAGTTAAATTTTTAATACGTTTCATGTTGTTATGGTTTAATGGTTAAATTTTTGTTTTTTGTTTTGATATATTCCGATTATACTTCTAACTCCGAATATTTAGATAAAGGCTGTTTTCAATATTTAGGATTTAATCGAATATATGTTTGATTTAATTGTTTGGTAAGCGAATCACCTGGACTATTTTAATCGTTTTACGGTTTTCTTCAATAAAATTCCATCGCTTTTCTAAATGCATGTTCGTAATGACATTCTTATCAAAAATATTTTTTCATTAACCCTCATTTTGAGGGTTAATGAAAAAAGAAAGACTAATAAAAATAAATTGGCTGATTAGTTTTGACAAAATGTATGAGCTACGTTTATGTATGTTAAATTAGAACTTGTTAATGTGTCAGGATCAGCTGGGAATTTATATTGATGTATAGCACAATTTTGAATATCCTTAAAAGATACATCGTGTACATTTAAAACAGTACCGTACCATGTTTCAATTGCTCCCTCTTGATCAGGATTACTTGCATTTTCTATAGTTGCAAAACCAATTTCGTTTAATGCATTAGGTGAGTCAAAATAAATACCTCTCCATGCACTCATAACATTATCTATGGATGTAAACACAATAGGTTCTGCAGCTGTACCAACAGCTATGATACTAGGTTTAGGTCCACTAGCGCCTTCGTTTATAAACAGTCTTGAGTCTTGACCAAATTTCATGATAACCCCTGGCATTACGGTCAAATTTCCTCCAGCAATTACATCCACTCCATTTGGAAAATGATATGGTACATTCAATTTAGTCCAAGTATGATCTTCGTCTATAAAACCTCTATCTACAATTATAGCATCTGTATTATTGCCAGTATAGCTTCCGTTAGAAATGGCTGAAACATAACTAGCATCTAAATACATTGGTGCCTTACAAGCCGTAATTGTATTATTTTCTAATAGCAATTCGTTATTGTTAGTGTTTGCATGAAGTCCATAAGTTTGACTGTTGGTTATGTTTGTGTTGTTCATTTTTAAATGCGTGTCAGACCATAATAATATAGCACCATCATCGCCAACGGCTCCTGCATATTCAATTGTTGCATATTCAATTTTATTTTTAACGTCACTACTAATTATATAAAGACCTTTCCATGAACCAGGTACTTTATCTTCACCAGTAAATACAACTTTGTTTTGAGCTGTTCCCAATGCTTGTATAGATCCTGAATTATAAACTCTAATTGTAGCATCAGTACCAAATTGAATTGTAACGCCTGGATCTATAATCAAATCACCATTTACAGGATAGGTGCAATTAATAATATAATCTACTCCATTATTTCTGTTTTCTAGGATAAGTGTTTCGCCCTCAGCTATACCAGAGGAGCAGTTACTAAGCTCTAAAGCTTCTAGTTCAGGTATTGATGGTGTTATAGTATCATCATCACTGCTACAAGAAGAAACAAACATAAGTGCGCTAATCGCGCTTAATAATAATAATTTGGTTTTCATAATTTTTGTTTTTAATAGTTACCTACTTCGGTTTTAAGTCCTTTTTCGGCTTATTCAGACTTTATGCTTAATGTTATTCGCTTTAAAAGGTTAACATCCTTTATTGAGTGTAGAGGCTATTTTATTATTACAATAGACATTACCACTTTATTCTTCAATAATATTTCAAGCTCATAGTGCCCATCTTTTAAATGATCGATACTTAAATAAATCTTCTCACTCTTTTTAGGGCTATTGGCATAGCTTTTCATTTATTCACTTTTTAAATATGTGATAAAAGTATATGGAAGTTTTGCCTTTGAATATCAGATATGTTTCAAAGGATATAAAATATGTGCCAAATGGCTATTTAATGCGTTTTTCTAGATGTTTAAAAGGTACTCGTTTGGTGTACAACCATAAACGTCTTTAAAGCATTTGGTGAAATAGGAAGGGGAATTAAATCCAACTTGATAGGCAATTTCCGCCATGGTAGCATCGGAAGTTTTTAACAGCTCTAATGATAGTTTTAAGCGTTGAGATCGTAAAAACTCACTAGTGGTCATTCCTGTTATGGCTTTCAGTTTTCGGTGAAGTTGGGTGCGACTTATTAGTATCTGTTTGCTCAACCCTTCGCTATTAAAATCGGGGTTTGTTATATGTTGGTCTAATGTGGTTTGAAGCCTTTTTAAAAATTCCGTTTCGGTGGAAGTAATTGCTAATTCCGGATTTATTGTTAAGGTATTACTGAAGTGTTTTTGAAGTTTAAAGCGGCTTTCTATCAGTTTTTCTACTCGGATTTTTAATTTTTCGCTACTAAATGGTTTTGTAACATAGGCATCTGCTCCTGTTTTTATACCTTCAATTTCATTAGCATCTCCAACTTTGGCCGTAAGTAGAATTACAGGAATATGACTTGTAAGCGCATTTGTTTTAATATCATGGCACAACGTTATTCCGTCCTGTTCAGGCATCATAATATCACTAATAATTAAATCTGGAAGGTGTTTTCGAGCTTTTTCTATACCTATCTTACCATTGGAGGCTTCTATAATTTGATAGTTATTTGCAAACACAGAAACGATAAATGAGCGAATGTCTAGTTCGTCTTCCACAATGAGCAAGGTTGGTTTATTGGTTTTAAATTCAGCAATAGATGTGTTTAAATCTGAATTGAAATTTTCTGGTTCATGGCTAACTTGCCATTCATCTTTAGTAAACGCATCTTTATTTAAAGGTAAGGAAACGGTAAATTGAATGCGGTCCGATTCCAAATTGTTGGCTATAATACTGCCCTTAGATAGCGTGACCAAATCTCGAACCAAAGCCAAGCCAACACCAACACCATCTGATAATTCATTATTTTGATAAAAACGTTGGAATAGTTTGTTTAAATCCTCTTTTCCAACGTGATTACTAGTATTTATAATGGATAATACCAAAACACCTTCTTGATTGCTAGCTTGAAAAATTATATCACTGTGCTTTGGTGCATATTTTATAGCATTGGAAAGTAAGTTAGATGTTATTTTTTCAATTATATCCTTATCAAACCAAACGGCTTTTAAATGATGAATTTGGTAGTTAATTTCAATGTTTTTTTTGTTAGCCTTATATTGAAATGCGCTTATAATTTGCTTTAATAAAATGGTTAAATTTCCTTGTGATACTTTCAGCTTTATTTGTCCAGAATCTATCATAGAAAGATCCAACATCTGGTTTACCAAATTAAGCAACCGTGTGGCATTTTGCTTAACTAAAGTCAGTTCTTTCTTATCAGTTTTGGACAGTTCTGGTTTGGCTAATTGATTATCTATAGGACCAGAAATTAAGGTTAATGGTGTTCTAAATTCGTGAGATATATTAGTATAAAGCTTGGTTTTAAATTCATCTAATTTCTTTAACCGTATTGTTTCAACTTGCTCTATACGCAATTGATTTTTTACATTCCAACGCCATTTTAAATACAAGTATAAAATATACAACAAGATTATTATTAAAAATACATACACGGTTTTGGCCAAATTTGTAGCGTACCAAGGATCTAAAATGGTGAATATATATGTTGCGGGTGTGGTATTCCAAACGCCATCATAATTACTAGAAATAACTTGAAATTGATATACGTTTGGTGGTAGGTTGGTGTAATGCGCCACATTATTGTTTCCAGAATTTATCCAATTGGCATCATTATTTATTAATTGGTATTTGTATTGATTTCGTTCAGGCTGGGAATAATGTAATGCGGAAAATGCAAACGTCAAGGTGTTTTTGTCATGTTTAAATTCCTGATTATCAATTAAATCAACAGGTTTATTGAAAACTTCCAAATTTGTAATAATTGTTTTTGGCTTTATAGGATTCAATTCAAGCTGATTGGGATTAAACCAATTTAAACCTTCTAAACCACCAAAATATAATATACCATTGGAATGTTTGTAGGAAGCACCTGTATTAAATTCATAAGCTTGAAGACCATCATAATTATCATAGTTTTCTATCTCTGAAATCTCCCCACCTTCCATTTTTAATTTAGTAATGCCTTTATTGGAACTCAACCAAAGGAAATCATTATTTCCAGGCAGAATTCCATAAATAACATCGTTTAATAAGCCATTGTTTGTGGAATATGTATTAAATGTGTTTCGTTTTGTGTTGAACGATTTTAAACCATTACCATTGGTTCCAACCCAGAGAATAGAATCGTGATAGAATAAAGATTTTATTTTATCGCTTATTTTATCAACTTTCACTAAACTATCTGTGTTTTTATAAAACTTATAAAGCCCATCCGTTTCCGTTCCAATCCAAAAAATACCTGGTTCACCCAATACCATGGTGCGAATATTATTAGTTTCCAAAATGGTGTTTTCTGCATTAATCTGTTTTGTTATGCCGTGTTTCTCATTAAATTGAACGAATCCATGATCTCGTGTAGCCAACCACAAATTGTTAGATCTATCTTTAAGGATTTTCCAAATAGTAAATTGTTCCGTTTCTTGAAAGGATGTGATTTTCCCACTAGCATCCATTTTTTGTAATCCATACGTTTGATGGCCAATCCAAAGGTTTCCTTTATCATAATATAGACTCATTATCCTATCGCCTAAAAGGTTAGAGTTGGCAGCTGTATAGGTATGAAAAGTTTGATTTTTTGTATTTACAACCGTTAAACCTTTTCCTGATGTACCCAACCACATATTATTTTTATCATCCACAGTTATGGCACGAATAACATCTACATGGACATTTTGTGGAACTTGATCGTTTGTTAATACATTAAACTTTATTAAAAACTCATCATAATAACTTAAGCCTGCACCATCGGTTCCAAGCCAGATGGTTCCTGTATTATCTTCATATAAGGATATAACATCATTATAATGAAGTGCATATGGATCATTCTTATTTTCTTTGAAATTTTGAATATATTGATTTTTAAAATCTACTAGAAATGCACCTTGTCCATAGGTGGCTATCCATAATCTATTGCGTTTATCAACTAGTAAATCTTGTATTATTAAATTATTTGGAAGCGAAAAAGATGGCTTATTTTTAAAAGGCGCAAACTGATTTTCGTTTTCCGATTTTACAAATAACCCTTTGCCAAAACTACCTAAATACATGGTGTTATTATCCGATTTTGCTAAAGCACTAAAATTGGCTAACGACTCAATTTCTATATATTCATACCCCGTATTCTTAATTTTAAAAACACCTCCTTTTGTAGCCGCCAATAGGCTCTCCTTATCGCCTTTTATAAAATCGTAAATAGTATGATAGGCGTGTTCTGGTTTTAAAAACTGGATGGTATCTGCAGATTGAGAATTGACCTTATATAGTCCGTTATCAAACGTTCCCATATAGAAGTTTTGCTGGTCATCTTGAAAAACGGTACTAACCGCATAATTCGTTATCACGGATTGAAAACTGTCTAGATCCTTATTAAAAAACTGTAATTTTCCCGAATTAGCAATAGCCCATAATTTACCTGATTTATCCACATATAATTTTCCTAGTTTACTAAAGGTGGATCTCGTAACGTCTTCAAACTGAATTTTGTAATAGGAAAATTCGCGACCATTATATTTATTTAGCCCATCTTGCGTAGCGAACCACATAAAGCCAATGCTATCTTGCGCAATGCTAACAACACTATTTTGAGATAAACCTTGCTCCACAGTCAATTCCCGAAATGCCACTTGCTTGTTTGTTTGAGAATAAACAGCACAAGTTCCGATAAAAAACAGAAGCCATTTTAAATAACTCATTTTGATTAAATTAACTATTAAAGTACTAAATGTTTTTGATTGCTTATTGAAAGCTGATATATTTATTTTAAATTGATTTATTAATGTGAATTTATAAATTGGCTGTTACGCTTTTAACATAATCCACGACACCATTAAAAGCAAAAAAGGAGAGCAACGCTTCGTTTAATGTAAGCATCTTCTCCTTTTTAAAACCAATTAAAACTATTTTAATAATTTTGTTTTGAGTGTCGTTTTAAATGAATTTTTTGAAATTCTAGTTCAAAATAAAAGTCGACTTATAAGTTTTTAAACCATTCTTCGTATTTATTTCCTAAAATAGGAAGCGGTTTTTGTTTCTCGTTAATGGCATTCATCAAACCCGAAATCCACATAAAAATAATTACAAAAAAGCCAATTACACTAATTAACCAACCTAAAATAGGTATCATACCAATAACACCTATTGCTAAACCTGTTAGGGCTAACCCTAATGATTGTGTAATATGGTACTTGGCAAATTTGTTCTTCTTGTCATTATTCATTACAAAAGCAATTACTAATCCTATAACCGTTAAATAGGCAATAATAGCCATGGATTTACCTTCGGTTATTTCAGATTTTGTACTTGTTGTTGCTACTGTTGCTTCTGCTGTTGGTTCTGATGTTTTCATGGGATATAAATTTTATAATTGATAACTACGTATTTATGTAAACATTTATAAAAGGTTAACAAAATGAGGGGGAAAGTTTACAAATATTCCAATTATTAATTTTTAAAGAGCTTTTAAAGGTGTGATTAACAATTAATTAAAGATTAAAAACACCAATTGGTTGTAAAAAAAAACAACTTTAAAGAATTTATAAGTTCTTTAAAGTTGTTAAAAAGTAGAATTAAATAAGCTTCCAAAGTATCTTCAATATATCCTTATGTTATGGTAGATATGTTAAGATCTTGTTTGGATATGCATCCATAGCGCTTTGAATAGTGCTAAAACAACAAGCAGCACCACAGGAGTCATAAAAGCGAATAAAATAGTCGCCACTATCCCTAATAGTTATAATACCATCGCCTGGTGGTAATTCCCTTAATTTTAAATTAATGCTCCCTCCTTCTTGACCTGAAATAGCGCCTAATCCATTATACCAATTTCCTTCTAATTTTACCTCTGTTGATGTGTGTACTAATAGCGCTCTTATGGAATTCTCTTCATTGTCATTTATAAAAGTATAACTTGCTGTAAGCTCATTGTCATTAATTTCCCAAGATCCATTGGCAAGTATATCCTCACCTCTCATATATTTTACGCCTAAAGAACCGTCTGGGCTAAAATGGAGTTCATAGGAACAGGTTCCTTCAAATTTATGCGTAAAATTGCCGTGGAATTTATTTTGTAAGATAAGATTTACACTTTTCTGACCGGTACTATTTGCTATAATAACTTGAATAGCGTGATTACCTTGTGGTAGAGATTTCGTCCAACTTAAAATGCCTGTATTTGCATTTATGCTTAACCCATCTAAAGGTGTCACCAAAGAAAAAGTACCTACATCACCATTCCAAGTAATATTTGGTGCTGCAGAATTTCCTGCTTCAAAAAAAGTAGCACTTATTGTTGAACTTGGGTAATTAACTATTGGCTCATTAACATTTGGAGTACTAATGGCTGAATCATCATCTGAACTACATGCTGTAGCAAAAATAAAAAATAGCAACATTGATACGTGCTTAATTTTTGTAGTTGTTTTTTTCATAATTAATGTTTAAAAAATTTATTCGATTATAATTACCTCTTTGTGTAAGTTGTTTTAACAAGTAAACAAACTTTATGAAAATTATATTTAGATGTAATTTTCTTAAGCCTAATCCAAAAGCGTAAAAACAAAAAAGCAACCTTACAGTTAATTCATGGTTATGAACTTTTTAAAGGTTGCTTTTAAATATGTTATTTGCCTAATGCTTACAAGGCTTCCAAAATGGCTTTTTTCATTTTTTCAGCACGTTCTCGAACTTGGTCTTCTGTCCACGATAACTTAATTAAACACGATATATTTCTTGCTATGTAGTGATCTGACTGCTCAAAAGTTTTTGTTTGAAGATATTTCAAACCTTCCTTAACTTCAGGAGAAATAGGATATAAAGATTTTATATCTTTTAAATGATCCCATTTTCTAATGTAATGCCAATTGTTATCAAAGTAGTGAAAGCACGCATCAACTCCTGATTTTTTGAATGCTTTTGAAGCGTTTCTTGCTGCCTCCAAGTCTGGTAAAAAGAAATTTAAAAAGCCATAACTTTCTTCACCACCTTCAGGAACGGTTCTAAATGTAATTTCTGGAATTACCGATAATGCTTCACGTAAAATGGTATAATATTTTTTTTGAATGGCAACAAAATCATATAGACGTCTAGCTTGAGCCAATCCTACAGCAGCCTGTAATTCTGAAATTCTAAAATTATACCCTAAAAATGGATGCGTTTCTGCACCGCGATCCATACCTTCATGATCGTGACCATGGTCTGTATAATGATCCGCATGTTTAAAATAGGTGTCATTATTAGTAATTACGGCACCACCTTCACCACAAGTTATTGTTTTTACAAAATCGAATGAAAAACACCCTACATCTCCAATACTACCCAATGGTTTTCCTTTGTACGAACCACCTATGGCTTGGCAAGCATCTTCTATCAATAATAAATTATGTTTTTTACAAATTGCTTGTAACGCATTCAAATCTGCCATACTACCACACATGTGAACAGGCATAATGGCTTTTGTTTTCGGTGTTATAGCAGCTTCCACTGCTTTGGGATCCAGCGTTAAGGTATCATCTATATCCACTAAAACTGGAATGGCCCCTAACATCATAATGGCCTCAAAGCTTGCTACGAATGTAAAAGTTGGCATAATAACTTCATCTCCAGCTCCAACACCCGTAATTGCCATAGCAACGGAAACAGCAGCTGTACCACTTGATACTAATTGGGCATGATTTACTTGCAATTTTTCTTGAAGTTCGGCCTCCAATTCTTTAGCTTTCCAATGTCCATTTCGCATACCGTCAAAACCGTAACGCATTAAAACACCACTGTCTAAAACGTCATTTACTTCTTTGCGTTCTGCACTTCCAAATAATTCAAATCCTGGCATAATACATATATTTTTTGATGTTCTAAAACTACAACTCTATAATACTATCTGCAATGGGTTTACGGACTTTTTTAAAATCAGCAAACATATCATTTTCTGCACGATACCCTATTGGTAATAATAAAACCGACTTCAAACCTTTTTGACTCAAACCTAATAAATCATCACAGGCTTTTGGATTAAAACCTTCCATTGGACAAGCGTCAATACCTTCCATAGCGCAGACTGTCAAAAGGTTTCCCATAGCCAAATACAATTGGTTTGTTGCCCATGCCTCTATTTGCTCTTGAGGTTTCTTTTCAAAGTCTGAAATTAGGAAATCTTGAAACGGTTGCAATATGGCTTTTGGTGTTTGTCGAATGTTATGAACCCGATTAAAATATTCAGTTACAAAATCTTCATCAATTTCGGTTTGAATACAAAATATTAAAACATGTGATGCTTGTTCTATGTTTTTCTGGTTCATTGCCACTGAAACCAAGTCTTTCTGCAACTGATTATTGCTAACAATGACTAATTTTATGGGTTGTAACCCATAAGAAGTAGCCGTTAAATTAAAAGCTTGTTTAATTACCTCTAATTTTTCCGATGCTACTTTTTTATTAATATCAAACGCTTTTGTGGCATAACGCCATTGTAAATGCTCAATAGTGCTCATAATTACTTCATTGTTTTTGCAAAAATAAGGTAAGTGGGTGTCAACAACTAACAGAAAATAAATTTATTAGCAAGATTTTTAAAAATGTTTTAAAATTTTCAGTTTTTTTCTTTGAAAGAATGAAAAAAGGGTTCTATATTTGCACCCGCAATCAGGGTATACCTGATACGGCGCTCAAGGAGAAATGGCAGAGCGGTCGAATGCGGCAGTCTTGAAAACTGTTGAGGGTCACACCTCCGGGGGTTCGAATCCCTCTTTCTCCGCAAAAAAAAGCTTCACTCAAAGAGTGGAGCTTTTTGCATTTTATGAAATTGAAAGTGATACTTTTATTAAAATAATTCAAGGCGGCTATACCTTTAACATGTAGTAAATCCAGCCTTTTCAAATTATAAAAAGTTAAACCCTATTTGTTATAAATTCCTTTTCAGTACCACTGTAATAACATCTACCGGTCTAAATCTTTTCATAATTTTCCTAATAAACACCTAATTTTCTAAATTTAAAAAAACATCTGCCAAGCGTATAGGATGTCAATCTTAACTAGTTTCAGGTTCAGAATCAATTCACTTTATATAACCATTGACCCTAATTAGTAATGTGTATAAAAATTACTTAATAATATAAACCTCTGTTTTTAAACTTTAATTGAATAAACTTTATAAAAAGTTAGGTATAGGTAACTTAAGTTACATAGTTAAAAACTATTACAAACTATATTTGTAATAAATTAATCTAATACCCTTTGTTATGAATACCACAGAAACAACAAAAGAAGAACAAACATTTTCAATGCCACGAATAGGTGATAAAGCACCTGAATTTACAGCTGTAACAACACAAGGCCACATTAATTTCCCATCAGATTATAAAGGAGAGTGGTCAATTTTATTTAGCCATCCAGCCGATTTTACACCAGTTTGTACATCGGAGTTTATGACATTCGCGCATCAAGAAGAAAAATTTAAAAAAGCAAACTGCAATCTAATTGGTTTATCAATTGATGGTTTGTATAGCCATATTGCTTGGTTACGAACGATAAAGGAAAAAATTAAATTCAACGGCATGGAAAATGTCGAGGTTAAGTTTCCATTAATAGAAGATATATCTATGAATGTTGCCAAGAAATATGGAATGGTTATGCCGGGAGAAAGCGAAACTCAAGCTGTTAGAGCTGTGTTTTTTGTAGATCCAAAAGGAATTGTTCGTGCGATAATTTACTACCCTTTAAGTTTAGGACGTAACTTTGATGAATTATACAGGGCATTAATAGCCATGCAAACATCTGATAAATTTAATGTCGCCACCCCAGCCGATTGGAATCCAGGCGATGATGTTATAGTATCACCAGCAGGATCTTGTGGTGTTGCTGAAGAACGCATGACAGCAACCGATGAACTAGAATGTCATGATTGGTTTTTCTGTACTAAAAAATTAGATAAAGATTTAGTACTGAATGAAATTTTACAAAAATAGTTAAGTCCATCAAGAAAAAGAGCCTCAACTTGAGGCTCTTTTCTATGAAATTTTAAAACATTTTTCTATATTATCAATAATACGATATAAATTTTAAATTATGACGATTAAACAATTTGAAGATAAACCATTAGCACATTATTCTTATGCTATTATTAGTAATGGAAAAATGGCAATTATGGACCCTTCCAGAAATACAAAACCATATTACGAATTAGCCGAAGCACACAATGCCAATATTGTAGCCATATTTGAAACGCATCCGCATGCTGATTTTGTGAGTAGTCATCTACAAATGCATAAAGAAACCAGAGCACAAATTTACGTTAGTAAGCTTGTTGGTGCAACGTATCCGCATAAAACATTTGATGATGGGGATACAGTAACTTTAGGGGAAGTAACGTTAGAAGCTATTAACACACCCGGCCATTCGCCAGATAGTATTACGGTTATTGCTACAGATGCAGATAGGAATCACTATATGTTTTCAGGAGATACGTTGTTTATTGGTGATGTTGGCCGTCCGGATTTAAGAGAAAAAGCGGGCAATATGAAAGCTAAACGGGAAGAATTGGCTAAAAGCATGTATAAAACCATGAAAACTAAATTTAACCACCTACCAGATAGCACAATTATTTATCCGGCACATGGCGCAGGTTCTTTGTGCGGAAAAAATTTGAGCGAAGATCCGTCCAGTACTTTAGGAAGAGAAAGAACTGAAAATTGGGCCTTTAAAAATTTATCGGAAGAAGAGTTTGTTGCACATATTTTAAAAGACCAACCGTTTATACCTTCCTATTTTGGATTTAATGTGGACATAAATAAAGAAGGAGCAGATAACTTTGAAACAAGCATTGCAAAACCGCCTTTTCAATTTCAGATCAATACAATTGATAATAATGACACTTTAGTGATAGATGTTAGAAATCAAGATGATTATAATAAAAATCATTTAGCGCGAAGTATCAACATTATTGCAGAAACCGAAGATGACAAGTTCGAAACTTGGCTTGGTGCCATTGTTAAACCTGAAGAGCCTTTTTATGTGGTCTTAAATTCCATAAAAGACAAAAACAATATTTTAAATCGTATTGCCAAAATCGGTTATGAGAAACAATTAAAAGGTATGATGACTTTAGATAAATCATCCCTTTTAAATACAGAATCTATAAATTTAGAAGATTTTAAAAGGCAAACGAATGATTATACTATAATTGATGTTCGAAATAAGAGTGAAGTTGAAACAGGTAAGTTTTTTGAAAAAGCGATTTCTATTCCTCTAAATGATTTGAGAGATTCCAAAGATAAAATCCCTACTAATAAGCCAATTGTGGTGTATTGTGCAGGCGGTTATAGAAGTGCCATTGGCAGTAGTATTATCTCTAATTTAATTGATAAAGCTTCGGTATATGACTTAAGTGATGCGGTTGAACATTTTAAAAACTAACCTAACAAAAAATTAAAATAAGATGATCTGTTTGTAGGTCTACTAAAACTTAAATAAATTAAAATTGAATATTATTATATACCAAAATAACTATATAATCTTGAGCAAGGTAAAACAACTTTTCCTAGCTATAATTATAATGCTGGCATTTACGGCTTGTAAAGAAAATAACCAAAAGAATGCGATTCAGGATGCAATGCATGAAACAAATCACGACAAACACGATAGTTCAAAATCCGCAAATGAACACATGCAGCGTTCATCCACAAAAGATTTAATAGAGCGGTTTGAGTCGCCTGAACGTGATGCTTATCAAAACCCAGAGAAAGTGCTTGAATACCTTGGTGATATAAACGGTAAAAAAAATATGGACTTAGGTGCTGGTTCAGGTTATTTTTCGGTGAAATTGGCTGAAAAAGGTGCGCATGTTATTGCTGCTGATGTTAGTAATGAGTTTCAAGACGCATTACAAAAACGGATAGAAGAAAACAACCTTGAAAATATAGAACTTCGAAAAATTCCTTATGACAGTCCTAACTTATCAGACAACGAAGTAGATATGGTGTTAATTGTTAATACATACCATCACATAGAAAACCGAATCGATTATTTTTCAAAAGTTAAAAAAGGAATTAAATTAAATGGAGAATTAGTCGTTATAGATTACTTTAAAAAAGAACTTCCAGTAGGTCCGTCTGTTGACCATAAAATTGATCTAGAGACTGTAAAAAGCGAATTAGAAAAGGCAGGCTATACAAAATTGGATGTCAATGTAGATTTGTTGCCTTATCAATTTATAATACGAGCTAAATAATTATGAAAGAATTTTGGAACGAGCGTTATGCGAATGAAGAATTTATATATGGAACGGAACCCAATGCGTTTTTTAAACAACAACTCGACAAATTAAATCCGGGTAAAATTTTACTTCCAGCAGAAGGTGAAGGCCGAAATGCTGTATATGCTGCTTCTCAAGGTTGGGAAGTAAAAGCGTTTGACATGAGCATAAAAGGCCAGGAAAAAGCGTTGCAATTGGCAGAAAAGAAGTCCGTTAATATTAGTTATGACGTTACAGGAGTTCAGGAGTTTCAATCTAATGAAAAATTTGATGCTGTAGGTTTATCTTTTGCGCATTTTCCAGCAGATATCCGTAAACAAGCGCATCAACATGTTTTGGGCTTCTTAAAAATAGGTGGTCAGGTTATTTTTGAAGCGTTTGCCAAATCACAACTAGAACATACATCTGGTGGCCCAAAAAATATAGACATGTTATTTTCTATAGATGAAGTTAAGGACGAATTCCCACAACTAGAGTTTGAAATATTAAAGGCATTGCCAATTGAACTTACTGAAGGCGAACATCATAAAGGAAAAGCAGAAGTGATTCGTTTTTTGGGAGTAAAAAAATAAGTGAATTCAACAATAAAGAGTATAAAGCTGCTTTGAATATTTATATATCATTGCGGTTTTTTTTAGGTGGTATTGCAATAATCAAGCATACTAATTTTGAGTTATTAGTTTCAATATACATTCTAAATTTAAAACTAGTTTGCTACTCACTACTCCAATCTTGACTTCAATTTAAGAAGAATCCTATATGTAACCCAATATGATATTTTTATAAAGTTGAAAATAGTCATTTTTAAACCTATAATATGACATCCACGATTTTGGTCTTCTTCAATTAAAAAATAGCTTAAGTAACTAAAGTTACTGTGGGAACTATTTTTGCACATTACCTTTAATAAAAATTCATAGTCATGGCTAAAATTGTTATTCTAGGAGCAGGTATTTCCGGACATGTTGCGGCAGCACATTTACGCAGAAAATTATCTAAAGATCACGAAGTTGTAGTCGTATCACCTAACAGCAATTACCAATGGATTCCCTCTAATATTTGGGTTGGAATTGGTAGAATGAAATCGAAAGAAATTTTATTTCCTTTGGAACCTTTGTATAAGAAAAAAAATATTGATTACATCCAAGCCAAAGCAATCACTTTTCACCCAGAAGGTGATTCAACCGAAAACAAACCGTATGTTATGGTGGAATATGTTGTTGGCGATAAAAAAGGCCAGCATGAAAAGGTAACTTATGATTATTTGATAAACGGAACAGGTCCAAAATTAAATTTCGAAGCTACTGAAGGTTTAATACCTGGTAAAAACAAAGCGTATTCCGTTTGTACATACACGCATGCAGATCATGCTTGGGAAGGATTAAAGGCCTTAATTCAAGAAATGAAGCAAGGTAAAAAAGCTAAAATTTTAATTGGAACAGGTCATGCCAAATCAACATGTCAAGGTGCTGCTTTCGAATATATTTTAAATGTTGAACAGGAATTACATAGGCATGGCGTACGCGATATGGCTGAAGTAACTTGGATATCCAATGAATATCAATTAGGTGATTTTGGAATGGATGGCATGTTGTTAAGTTATGGAAGCATGACCATGAAATCCCATGAAATGATTGAAATGATTTTTGAAGATCGTGACATTAAATGGATATTGGGTGCTGGTGTTAATAAAATTGAAGATGGATTGGCACACTATGAAAATTTAGAAGGCGAATACAAATCCGAAGCTTATGATTTTGCCATGTTAATTCCAGCTTTTTCAGGTCATGGATTTAAGGCTTATGATAAAAATGACGAGGACATCACTGATAAACTCTTTAGAGGCTTCATGATTGTGGATGCAGACTATACGCCAAAACCATACGAAGAATGGTCCGTTCAAGATTGGCCTGAAACCTATCAAAATCCCAATTATAAAAATATTTTTGCCCCAGGAATTGCCTTTGCACCTCCTCATTCCATCTCTAAACCTAGAAAAAGTAAAAATGGAACAGATATTACGCCTGCTCCTCCACGAACAGGAATGCCATCTGGAATTACAGCCAGAATTGTAGCCGATAATATTATAGATACCATTAAAAACGGTAAGGAATCTTTACATCATAAAGGTTCTATGGGAAACATGGGAGCCGCATGTATTGCTTCTGCTGGCTACGGACTAACCTCTGGAAGCGGTGTGAGTATTACCACCTTCCCCATTGTTCCTGATTATGAAAAATATCCAAGAACACAAGGGCGAAAATTAGGTAAAACATTTGGCGAAATTGGATTGGCAGGGCATTGGCTTAAGCTTACGTTACATTACGCCTTTATTTACAAAGCAAAAATGAAACCATTTTGGTGGTTGATCCCAGAGTAAATATAGTTCAAGGTTTAAGGTTTAAGGTTTAATAGTAAAATACAACAGTGTAAATAGTTATTAAATGACACAACGAATTTCAAAATATCAAAGATTTAAAATGATGAATCCAATCATCCAGTTTTTCAAATACATTTATTTAAGTATTAAAATAATGGTTATTGTAGCTGGTGGTCATGGAGGCACTCGAAAGGCAACCTGATGTGATGGTCAGGATTATTGGTTGATTAGTGAAAAACACTCATTTTAATAATGAGTGTTTTTATTTGTTTGGTAACATTGGTTACTGACCAACATGTTTTATCAAGCTATTTTTGTTACAGAAATACAAATAGGAATGAAAAACAATTTATTTATAACAGTACTAATCGGTTTATTTTGGAGCTACAATCTACATGCGCAAGAATTGGTTCCGATTACCAAATCGGATGTATTGCTTAAAGTTTCTGAAAACAATACAACTATTAAAATATCAGAAAAGGAATTTAATGCAGCCAAAGCAGATTTTAATCAAACAAATGCTGTATTCCTGCCAAATATTACGGCCAGTCATACTGGTATTGCTACCACTAACCCCTTAATGGCTTTTGGTTCGAAGCTAAATCAGGAAATTTTAACAGCTTCAGATTTTAATCCAGCCCTATTAAACGATCCTTCGCAGATAGAAAATTACGCGACTAAATTTGAAATACAGCAGCCATTAATTAATGTAGATGGTATGTATCAGCGTAAAGCAGCCAAGTCAAAAATGGAAGCCATGTCTTTAAAGACCGAGCGTACACAGGATTATTTGGCATTTGAAGTTGAAAAAGCCTATATGCAATTACAATTAGCCTATAAAGGTGTTGCTGTTTTAGAAAAAGCATTAGCGGCTGCCAATTCTAATAAAAAACTAGCGGATAATAGTTTTAAGCAAGGGTATTTACAACGTGCAGATGTCCTGAATGTGGAAGTTCGTGTTACAGAAGTAATGAATCAATTACAAATGGCGAAAAGCAATGTGCAGAATGCATCTAATTACTTGTCATTTTTAATGAATGATGACAACTATGTGGTTTACACGCCTACGGATAGTTTAACTATTTCCGTGGTATCACTAAAAGCACAAAGCATTTCGGAGAATCGTTCGGATATTAAGGCGATGCAATTAGCCACAAATGCTTACGAATCCATGAATAAAGCCGATAAAATGGCATTTTTACCACGCTTAAATGCTTTTGGAAGCTACGAATTATATGACGACCAAGTGTTTCAAGGCGATGCCAACGGTTACTTATTTGGTGCACAGCTATCATGGGATGTTTTTCAAGGCTCCAAGCGCTTTGGAAAAGCACAAAAAAGTAAAGCCGAATTTGAAAAATCGAAATTAGAATATACGCAATATGTGTCCCAAAGTAATTTAGAATTGAATAAGGCAAAACGTGCTTTAATTGATGCTGAAAATAAATTAACATTAACGGCATTGGCGTTGGATCAGTCTGAAGAATCCTTGAGGATTAGAACCAATAGGTTTAAAGAAGGTTTAGAAAAAACATCCGATTTATTAACCGCTGAAACACAATATTCACAAAAACAATTGGAATATTTTCAAACTATTTTTGAATATAATTATGCACTAGCGTATTTACAATTTTTAACCAAAGAGTAAAAAGTTTGCAGTAGGCAGTCTCAGTATTCAGTCAATAAATAACGCAGAAAAATTATTATTAAAGGTTTTTAAAGCCTTGAAACTATTAAAATAAAACTAATAAAATGAAAAAATACGTATACCTATTAACTTTAACTGCAGTATCAGTATTCCTGACGAGTTGTGGTAGTGAAGACAAAAAAGAAGTTGCAGATAACACGCCGGCAATTGCAGTAAAAACAAATCAAGTTGAAGCCAACAGCAACAGTCCCTTTTTATCTGTAAGCGGAAAAATTCAGGCTGCAAATAGTGCTGAATTAAGCACCAGAATGATGGGTTATGTTAATAAAGTTTACGTAAATGTTGGCGATAAAGTTAGTAAAGGGCAATTATTAGTATCTATTAACAATGCTGATTTACAAGCAAAGAAAGCGCAAGTAAATGCGGGTATTTCCGAAGCTACAGCCGCTTTTAATAATGCACAAAAAGATTATAACAGGTTTAAAAGTTTACTGGATGACAATAGTGCGTCGCAAAAAGAAATGGATGATGTAACAGCTAATTATGAAATGGCAAAAGCACGATTAGAATCTGCAAACCAAATGAAAAATGAAATTAGTGCACAATTTGCATATAGTAATATTACGGCGCCTTTTAGCGGAACTGTAACAAGCAAAAACGTGGAGGCCGGAAATATGGCTAGTCCAGGTGTACCATTAATTAGTATTGAAACACCAGGGAATTTTGAAGTCATGGCCATGGTTCCAGAAACAGAAATTTCGGAAATAAAAAATGGCTCTTCAGTTGATGTATTAGTCAAGTCTATCAACCAAACCTTAAAAGGAAAAGTTATTGAAGTAAGTACGTCTGCCAAAAATACAGGCGGACAATATTTAGTAAAAATAGATTTAGAGAAAACTGATGCCAATATTTTGTCTGGTATGTTTACAACCGTTCAATTTCCTGTGGCCAGAAAAGCAAAAACATCCATGGTTTTAATCCCTAAAGAGGCATTAATTACTAACGGCCAATTATCCGGTATATATACCGTTAGCCAAAGTAATACTGCAATTTTACGTTGGTTACGACTAGGTAGAACTTACGGTGATCAGATAGAAGTGTTATCAGGTTTAAATGCCAACGAAGCCTACATTGTTTCAGCAGAAGGAAAGCTTTTTAATGGCGCCAAAATAAGTGTTCAGTAATCTGGTTAAGTTTTCAATTTACTACGCGGTTTGTATGAAGCTTAATATGGTGTCTGAAACCTTGTAAGCATAATTGAGAACATTAAAATAATAATTAAGAATTGTTTTCGCGTTAGGGATAGAAGTGAAAATCCTTTTTTTGCTGCCATATATGGCAAAAAAAGATTGTAACGGATAGCCTGTTAAAACGCCCTAATACATATAAAAAATGAAAGAAGGAATCGCAGGAAAAATTGCCAAAGTCTTTATGCAATCTAAATTAACCGTGTTGTTAATGATTGTATTTATGGTTGTTGGTGTGTACGCATCGTTTTTAATTCCGCGTGAGGAAGAACCGCAAATTGACGTGCCAATGGCAGACATTTTTGTGGGTTACCCTGGGGCAAGTCCGACGGAAGTAGAATCACGGGTCATTAAGCCATTAGAGCAATTAATTTCGAATATTAAAGGCGTGGAATATGTGTATTCTACGTCTATGAAAGAGCAAGGCATGGTTATCGTACAGTTTTATGTTGGCGAAGACATTGAGCGTTCCTTTGTAAAGTTATACAACGAAATTAATAAGCACATGGATCAAATGCCAGCTGGCGTTACCTTTCCATTGGTAAAAACGCGTGCTATTGATGATGTTCCCATGTTAGGATTAACCCTATGGAGTGAAAATTATGACGATTTCCAATTAAGCCAAATGGCTCAAGAGTTGGAAGCCGAAATTAAAAAGGTAAACGACGTAGCTATTACGCATAAAATTGGTGGTCGTGATCGTCAATTACGTGTGGTTTTAGATAAAGATAAATTAGCGGCAAGCGGATTGGATTTTTTGTCTGTTTCTGAAATGATTACCGCAAATAACAGTCAATTAAGTGCTGGGAGTTTTGATAAAAATGACACCGAATTCCTTATAAATACTGGAAAGTTTTTAGAAACGGTAACCGATGTTGAAAACTTGGTGGTTGGTGTGCAACAGAATCAGCCTATATATTTAAAACAAGTTGCTAAAATTATTGATGGACCAGAAGTACCACAAAACTATGTGAGTTTAGGTTTCGGAAAAGGAAGTGCAAAGTCTTCGGAATATAAATCGGAATATCCAGCGGTTTCCATTTCTGTTGCCAAACGAAAAGGTGCTGATGCTATGAAAATTGCAGAAGTTATTATTGATAAGGTGGACCATTTACGCAGCACTTTAATTCCTGACGATGTTCATGTTGAAATAACAAGAAACTATGGAGAAACAGCATCGCATAAAGTATCTGAATTACTATTACACCTTATAGGTTCTATCATAGCAGTTACCATTGTGGTTATGTTAGCCATGGGATGGCGAGGCGGATTGGTCGTATTTTTATCTGTTCCCATTACGTTTGCGTTAACCTTGTTGAGTTATTATTTAATGGATTATACCTTAAACCGTATAACCTTATTCGCTTTAGTATTTGTAACGGGTATTGTGGTGGATGACTCCATTATTATTGCCGAAAATATGCATAGGCATTTTAAAATGAAACGCTTGCCGTTTAAGCAAGCAGCTTTATATGCTATTAATGAAGTGGGTAATCCAACCATTTTGGCAACCTTTACGGTAATTGCATCCGTTTTACCAATGGCTTTTGTGTCAGGATTAATGGGTCCATATATGGCACCAATGCCTATAGGCGCTTCCATTGCCATGATTTTATCCTTATTTGTAGCCTTGACCATTACACCTTATTTAGGCTTAATTTTCTTGCGGGAGAAAGATAAACAGGGAGCCAAGCAGAAAGAAGAAAAACCATTAAAGGAAACTTTAATTTATAGAATCTACAACAAATTTGAAAGACCATTATTAGAAAGCAAAACTAAACGTTATATATTTTTGGGAGGCACATTTGCGGTATTGATGGGAACTATGGCTTTGTTTTTCACGAATTCGGTAGCTGTAAAAATGTTACCATTTGATAACAAGAATGAGTTTCAAGTAGTAATTGACATGCCAGAAGGAACAACATTAGAACGTACTGGTGTTGTAGCACAAGAAATTTCACAATATTTATCTACACGTCCAGAAGTGGTTAATTATCAGAATTATATTGGCACCTCTGCTCCTATTACGTTTAACGGTTTGGTGCGTCATTACGATTTACGTGGTGGCTCTAACATGGCAGATATCCAGGTTAATTTAATTGATAAAAGTGAACGTTCAGCGCAAAGTCACGATATAGCCAAATTATTGCGTCCGGATATTCAAAAAATTGCTGCCAAGTATCATGCCAATGTAAAGTTGGTTGAAGTTCCACCTGGACCTCCTGTATTGTCAACAATTGTTGCAGAAGTTTACGGTCCGGATTATAATGAACAAATTAAGATTGCCAATAGCATTCAAGGCATACTGAAAAATACAGATGATGTGGTTGATATAGATTGGATGGTTGAAGACGACCAAATTGAATATCAATTTGACATCAATAAGGAAAAAGCCATGCTATACGGGGTGGCCCCACAGCAAATTGCTTACACCATGAATATGGCTTTATCAAACCGTGCGATAACCAGTTTATATGATGAAGATGCTGTAAGTCAAATAGGTTTAATATTAGCTTTAGATGAAAAAGAGAAATCTACAATAACTGATATTTCGCAACTGAAGGTAAAGTCTAAACAAGGTAATATGGTACCAATTGCAGATTTAGTAACGATATCAGAAACGACCGCAGCCAAAAGCATTTACCGAAAAAACCAGAAACGTGTGGTCTATGTAATGGCTGATATGGCTGGAGAACTAGAAAGTCCTGCCTATGCTATTCTAGGAATGGAAGATAAGTTGAAAGAGATTCCGTTACCTCAAGGCTTCGAATTAAACGAACTGTATTTAGGTCAGCCAGATTTTGAAGATAATTATACGGTGAAATGGGATGGCGAATGGCAAATTACATTAGAGGTATTTAGAGATCTAGGTATAGCCTTTTTAGGTGCCATTATATTGATTTATATCCTAATTGTAGGTTGGTTCCAAAACTTTAAAGCTCCAATTGTAATGATGGTTGCCATTCCGTTGTCCTTAATCGGGATTATTTTAGGACACTGGATTATGGGAGCTTTCTTTACAGCAACGTCATTTATAGGCATGATTGCTTTAGCAGGAATCATGGTTAGAAACTCCGTATTATTAATTGATTTTATCAATTTAAGAACAGCGGAAGGTGTCCCATTGAAGCAAGCAGCAATTGAAGCAGGAGCCGTTAGGACCACACCTATTCTGTTAACCGCAGGAACGGTTGTTATAGGTGCCTTTGTTATTTTGTTTGACCCCATTTTTCAAGGCTTAGCCATCTCCTTAATGGGAGGAACTATCGTTTCAACGGTACTAACATTGTTGGTTGTACCATTGGTTTATTATATGATAGAAAAGAAAAATTATAAATAATCCTTTTTCCACAAATTTGATTGGTTCAAGCAGAGCGTAAAAATACAATTTGCCTTAATCGTGAAGTTTTTGGAAAATATAAAATAGAAATTATGAAATTAGTTATAGTTACAGCAGTCGAAGAGTTTCAAACAGCTATTTTGAAACTCTTTAAAAATTCCAACATTCACAGCTTTAGTAGTTCAGATATTGATGGTTATAAAAATGGGGCATCCGTTTTAATGGCTTCTAGTTGGTTTCCTAGTCAAAAATTTGGGAATGAATCCCGTTTGTTTTTCTCGTTCACAGAAGATGAAAGTATTGATGTGCTTTTCAAATTAATACAGGAATTTAATTCAAATATAGAAACAAATAACGCTATAAGAGCCGTTGTCGTTCCTATTGAAAAATTTATATAAAGTAAAAGTTTAATCTAAAAAATAAATTACAATGTTAAATACATATTTTAGAATTATTGTTGGCACCATGGTATTATTAAGCGTTGTGCTTACCGTTTATGTAAACCCAAATTGGATGTGGTTTACGGTTTTTATTGGCGTTAATTTAATTCAATCTGCATTTACAAAATGGTGCTTGTTAGAAACCATTTTGCAAAAATTAGGTCTTAAAAAAGAAGGTTCTGCAGGTTGTTCGGTTCCAAATACCAATAAAAAATAACCCGATCTATTCCTTTAAACAAGAAACCGCAACAATCTAAAAATTAAGATTGTTGCGGTTTCTTTTATTTACATAAACTTACGGAATGTATATTTTATAGAAACGTGAGCTCATTTTTATATTAGATTATCATTTCCTTTACTTGGCGCAAATCGGAGAATAACATATCCTACAATAGCCGAAATTAAGGAGCCAACTAATATGCCAATTTTAGCCGAATCTATATATTCAGGATGTGAACTAAATGCCAAACTTGCAATAAAAATAGCCATGGTAAACCCAATACCTGCTAAAAATGCTACACCTATAATTTGATAAAAACTTATGTTTGATGGGATTGTTACCAGCTTGGTTTTCTTTGCAAGAAACACCACTAATGGTATTCCAATAGCCTTACCAAGAACTAAAGCCAGAATAATATTAGTTGTTAATGCCATATCTAATTCCACATCGCTACTTAACATAACACCAGCATTAGCCAGTGCAAATACAGGTATTATAAAGTAGGCTACCCAGCCATGTAAACTATGTTCTAAACGCTGTAAGGGCGATTGAAACTTACTCGTCCACTCTTCTAATTCATCAATATGACCAATTTGTTCGTTAGATAAAATTGGCTGTTTAAGGACACTAGACTTCTTAATTTTATTATAAATATCTTCCAAATTCTTTAAGAATGTTTGGGTATAAATCCCTTGTCTTACCGGAACTGAAAAAGCTACTAATATTCCAGCAACCGTTGGATGAACACCTGATTTTAAAAATAAAAACCAAACTACGACTCCTATTAAAAACAAAAAGAATTTGGAGTAATATCCCTTGTAAGATGTAAAATATAGGACACCTAATAAGGCGCCAGCTATAAGTAAAAGTGTGGTATTTATAGTACCACTATAAAAGATTGCTATAACTAATACAGCGCCAATATCATCCACAATGGCAAAGGCTGTTAAAAATATTTTTAAACTCAAAGGCACACGCTTCCCCAATACATTTAACACAGCTAATGAAAAGGCTATATCCGTTGCCATAGGAACTCCCCAACCTTTTAAGGTGTCTGGATTTTGATTTAAAAGAATGAAAAAGGTTACCGGAACAATCATTCCTCCTAATGCCCCAAATAATGGAAAGGCTATTTTTTTCATGGTGTTTAGTTCACCAATCAATAATTCTCTTTTAATTTCAAGTCCAATTAAAAAGAAAAATATAGCCATCAGACCATCATTAATCCATAGAATTAATGGTTTCTTAAATTCAAAACTTTCGGTTACTATTCCTAAATCATATTGCCATAACTCTTGATAGGTTGCACCGAAAGGTGAATTAGCCCAAACCAAGGCGGTTATAGTAGCCAAAAGTAATAAAATACCACTAAAGCTTTCTATCTTAACAAATTTTTGAAATGGTGTAAGAAGTACCCGTTTTATCATATATAAAGAAATATTTGAATACCAAAGATAAGTGATTGTGATTTTTGTTTAAAGAAAAACCGCTTATTTTAATATAAATTTATAATACGCTATAAAAATCAGAATGCAAATTATAATAACTAAACTGTATTTTCATGTTTTGGGAATGTAACCAAAATTAATGAGGAATGTAGAATATGCATCAATTATTCAATAAGAATAAACACTAAAAAATGATGACAATTGCAGCAGTCCAGTATCTAGTTTCCTAAATTTCGGCAAGTTTTAAAATCATTTTCAACAAAAAAAGTTACAAATAATAACCCTTTTTATGTAATGTAATTCTGATTAGTGGTTACTGTCTATAAATTAAACTAATTAACTATCCTTAAAAGCTAACATTAAAAATGGTATTTGCATATTATATGCAATTTGCTCGGTTTTATGGTTTAAAAACAGATGCTCTAAAAAACTATGCTGTTTACGCATCATGGCAAACAATTCAATATCGTTTTCTCTAATATAATCTAAAACTGTTCTTAAATAGGTTGTTTCGGATTTTAGTACAAATTGATGATTTATATTTCTAAAAAAACCTTGTAATTCTTGCTGTATAACGTGTTGTTTTGAATCGATAGTTTTTGCTTCGGTTATATGCAAAATATCTAATTTGTAATCGTAGTGCTCGGCTAAATCTATTAAAATGTTTAAATCTTTTAATTTATAAGCTGAATGGTATTTGGTGGTAAACAAGACATTTTTAATTTGTTTTATGGGGCAATTTGCAGGAATTGCCAAAACAGATATCTGACAACGCTGAAAAACACGCAAGGTATTACTTCCAAAAATAATTTTCTCCAAATTGGTCGCACCTTTTGTTCCCATAATAATCAAATCTATATCGTGTAAGGCTACAGTTTGATTGATAGAACCAATTAAATTATCATAATCAACAACGGGTTCAAAAGTATGCAACAGGTTATTGTGCCTGTTTTTAAAAGTCTCAATAAGTGCTTCTAATTTTACTTTGGCATCTGAAATTAGTTCACTATACAAAGATTCAGTGGGCTTGCTCTGCATGAGATCATCTGAAATAAATGTTGACGATTTTACCACATGTAAAACATGAAATTCACATTCGGCATAGGTAAATAATTCCAACGCATAATTTATAGCATGAATGGAGTTTTCAGAAAAATCAGTTGTTAATAATATATGTCTCATAATTTGTTATCAGTTTTATAACCTACAAGATACCATTTGAAACGCATATTTAAAATGACAAATATCATTTTCTCGTCAACCTAAATAACGACATAGAACGACACTTTCTAACGAAGCAATGATTGTGCACATGAGCAGTTACTAATTCCTTGGAAGAAGTCAAAACCTATGGTTATCATGTGGGTTCCGGAATTATACCCAGCCAAATCATTTATTGTTATTTGATACGCATAAGCAAAGTAAAAACCAGATTTTTTAAGTCCTGCCATAGGACCTAAATTTAAAGGATTAAAAAATTGGTCATTAAGAAATCGGTATGAAATGCCACCCCAATAATAATCATCTCGCTTATCTAACTTTCTAATTTTAATATTAAAATCTGTACTTGAACGATCATCACTAGCAAAGTATTGAAAGAATGTTGAAGGTTCAATTTCAAGTGATTTATTATTTTTATTTTGAATAACCAATCCGGAATAAACCTGATAATTTAAAAGTAAATCTGGTTCAATACCTAAAAAATTATCGATATCTTTTGGTAAAATATTATTCACGTTTAAACTGAAATAAAATCCTTTATTTCTATATAAAACACCAACATCAAAATTATTATTTGAAATAGCTCTATCGTCAGTTACGCGTGGATCAATTATGGGTGATTCCGAATTAGTTTCAAAATCTTCAATTCGAATTCTAAAACTATTTAAGTTATACGTAAGACCAAAGGATAAAAACTGATCGGAATAATAATCTAAAATAAGATGATGCGCAAATGAGGCTTTTAATCCTTTCTGCTCCGTAAGTCCATTTCTATCGTTATACAAAGAAACTCCCACACCAGAACGGTTGGCAATTCTAATATCGGCATAGACAGATTGATTATCTGGCGCGCCTTTTATGCCAACCCATTGTGTTAATCCATTAGCTCTAATCCTTAAATTATCGCCAATTCCGGCATACGTAGGAGAAATCACAAAAGGGTTATCTGCCAAATATTGCGTGAACACGGGTAAGTTTAATTCTTGACTATAACCTTGAGCTATGACTAAGAAAAGAGAATATATAATTAGTTTTTTCATTTTGATTTGTATTAAAATTTATAACCTCTTTTAGTTTATCGGTAAAGTGTAAAGTGTCCCACGAAGTCTCTATCATCATTCTCATCATTTAGCCTAACCACGTACCAATAATCTCCGGTAGGAAGTTCTTTACCATTGTATTTACCATCCCATTTTTGCCCTATTCTTAACGTGACAATTTTTCGGCCATAGCGATCAAAAACATCAAAATCAAGATTTGGATAATGGATTGAACATCCTGGTCCCCATTCATCCATAGTACCATCACCATTTGGTGTAAAGTAATTAGGGATACAAACATCTACATACTCAAAATATCTAGTTGCAATAGCCACGCAACCACTACTATCGGTTACGGTTACGGTATATGTTCCAGATTCGGATATATAAAACACGTTCGTATTTCCATAGTCAACACCATTTAATGTATAAACATAATCTCCCGAACCTCCAGTTGCTGTTGCTATAATTTCATTAATAACACCATCAGTTAAAACAAGTGTTAACGGATCAAAGGCAGTTATATCAAAAGGATCCGTTGTTTGAATACAGCTATTAGTATGCTGTACATCTATAGTATGTCCAATTCCTGGTGGTACATCAATAAATACATTACTAGCTTGAAATGGTCCTCCGTTTAATGAGAAGTCCACATCCGCTAAATCCGTAATACTTTCATCTACTATAACGGTAACAATATTGCCTGACGCATTATTTACACATGCATATTCAATTTCAACCGTAGGATTTATTCGTGCAGATTCAGGGAAAGGTATCAACATTTCCGAATCGCAACCAGAACTATCCCGCACATAAACTGTATGGTTTCCACCAGCGACACCTGTAAAATCAAATATTGTTTGACCACTAGTTCCTACGGTATAAGGACCATTATAATCATCAAGGCTTACTGAATAAGGCGGTGTTCCTCCTGAAATTTCAATACTAAACTCACCATCCAAATCACCTTCACAAATTTCTTCAATAATGGTTAATGAATCGAACGTTATAAATACAGGAGCTGGTTCAACGATAGTGAAATTAAGAGTTAAGTAACATCCTAATTCATCTTGTACAATAACATCATACGTTCCTGGTTCTAAATCTTCAAAAACACCACTATCGAAAAACTGATTTAATTGCGGTGAAATGGCGTATTTAATGATTCCTGTTCCGCCTGAAGCATTAATAACTACAGAGCCATCATTTGCACCAAAACACGAAACATCTGTAACCGTAAAAGGTGCTATTAGAGGTGCAGTAGGTTCCGTTATATTTATAGGGTTTGAAGTTGTTAAACAGTCACCACTAACCACTTGAACAATATAAGTACCTGCAAAAAGCTCCGTAAAAATACCTGGACTAGCTTGAGTAGCAGGTATCGGATTTCCTAATGTATCTAATAATGTATATACATAATTTCCTAATCCACCTTCAGCAGTTGCAACAATAACGCCTGTTCCATCTCCAGCACAATTAATAACGGCATTGGTTAATGATAAATTAAGTGTTAAATCCGGTAATGGATCAATTGTTATTTCATTAGAAACAATAGCAATACAACCATTAGCATCTTGTACATAGTATTCATAAACTCCAACTGGAACTGTAAAAGTTGTTGATGTTGCAAAAGATCCTAAAACTGGTGTAAACGAACTATTAGCACTATACGTATAAGGTCCTGTTCCACCAGAAGCACTTAACGTAAGTGTTGCTTCCGTTAAACAGGTTTGTGACGTGGTTTTCACCAAGCTAGCTTGAATTGGTGTTGGCTGCGTAATTGTAATATTAGGCGATGTAAAACTACAACCGTAACCATCCGTTACTATAACTTGATACGTTCCAACGCCTAATCCTCCAAATACAGGAGAGGTTTGTGGTCCTGAAGAACTACTAGTAGGTGAAAGCATATTTAATGTATACGAGTAATTGCTTCCTTGTCCACCTGTTGTTGTGGTTACTGTAATAGTAGCATTTGCATCATCAAAACATGATAATAAGGTTGTGCTAGGTATAACCGTTGCATCAATTGGTGCAGGAATATTTAGCGTTACTGTATCTGAAGCAATACACCCTCCAGCATCCATTACATTTACGGTGTACGTTCCTGCTGATAGATTCTCAAACGTATTGTTTGATGAATATGCAACGGTTGCCGCACCCGTTAACTCATATTGATAAGTTCCCCAACCACCTGTTGCTGTAGCGGTAATGGTTCCTAAATCATTAGTACAGGTTACGTTAGACGTTTCTAAAGCAACAATTGTTAACGCTTCCGTTGGTGATGTAACCGTTACCACATTGGTAGTGGTTGAACAAAACGGACTTGCCGTTTCGGTAACTTCAACGGTATAATTACCCGCTAATAAACCGGTTATAGCTTGTGGGTTCGTTGTAGTATTAGAGGCAATTGGTCCAAGTACTGAAGTTCCTGTATTGTCAAAAACTTCATAATTATATGTTCCGGTGTAACCAGTTACATTAATTTCAATGGCACCATTATTATCTCCAAAACAAGTTACGGCTGTGGTAGCTGTTGCAGTTGCATCAACCGTATCGAATGGTGAAACAGTATAAGCTGCTGTGGCTATAGTACATCCTGTATCTAAATCGGTTACAAGGAAAAAATACTCACCAGGCAATGTAATATTGAAGATGTTTGAAGCTTGAGGCGTTCCATCTGGTAACATTTGATATTCAAAATTTCCGGAGCCTCCAGTTACCGTAATGACTATAGAACCTGTGTTATTACAATCTATTGGTGTTGCTTCAGCAACTGTTGCTGCTGTTAAAGTTGGCAATGGTAAAATAGTAACTGTATTTGTTGCAATACACCCGTTACCATCTTTTACATATATGGTAATTGTTTGGGCACTTCCTGTATCTATAATATCGAACACATTAGAAGCAAAGTAATTTACACCATCAATACTATAGGTATAAGAAGGTGTTCCTCCTACTTCCGAAATTGTTAAAACGGAGGTGTTTACTGAACCATCAGCAGCACATGCAAAATCGGTTGCCGTTCCAGAAACCGTTAGTAAGGTTGGTTCATCAATAATAACATTGGCAGTTGCAGAACAACCTCTACCAGAATTTACTTGCACGGTGTATGTTCCCGCCGGTAACCCTGTAAAAACATTTGAGCTTTGAGGCGCCACAACTATTGGTGCTATTATTTCATAGGTGTAAATAGGGTTATCGTTTCCTGCATCTAAAAGAACCGTAATCACGCCTTCATTGCTACCATTACAAATTACATCTGTAACAGTGGTAGTAAAACTAACAGGTGTTGCAGCATCTAAAGTAATGCTCGCATCTTCTGTACAACCTGTGGTTGCGTCTGTAATGGTTACTATATACGTTCCTGATGGTACACCGGAGAATACATTTCCAGTTAAACTAATTGTTGCAGGATTTGGGCTAATACTATAAGAATAGGTTCCAGTTCCACCTTGCGCTGTTACGGTAATTTCGCCATCATCATCCGAACATGTTGTAATTCCGGTTACTGTTGGAGAAATTCCTAAAGGTGCTTCAATATTTACAGTCACTGTATTTCCACAACCATTAACATCTCGTACTTCAATAGTATGACTACCGGAGTTTAAATTTTGGATTGTGAATGGTACAGTTTGCGATTGAAATGCACCTCCATTTACACTAAATGTATAAGGTGGCATTCCTACAGTTGATAATGCAACATCTATTTCAAAAGTCCCTTCAGCAGTATTACATTGGTTACTTACAGTTGCAGAAACTACTGGTGAAGGATCCATAGGTAATACTAAAACAGGTGTGGTTCTAATACATCCATAAGCATCCATAGCATGTACATAATAACTATTAGCATCCATATTAAACGTGCTAGTTGAAGCCCAAGATGGGTCGGTTGCCAAAGGTGCAGTTGCCGTTGTAGTAATTTGATACATATATGGCGGTGTTCCATCCGTTGCAATAGCGCTTATAACTCCAGAATTAAGATTACAATTTGCATTCTGATCAACAGTTGCTGTTACACTTAATTCAAAAGCAGACTCCGTAATATTAAAAGGCACGGTAACCACACTACAACCTGTATTTGGCCCTGATGTTTCACTTATTAAAACAAAGTAATTTCCAAAAGGTAATGGTCCTAAATTAGCAACGGGTAAAGAACCATTTCCTGGCACTGTTCCTGTCCCACTAATTCCTGTTGTTACCAATGATAACGAATCGAAAATTTCATAAGTTACATTGGTAGCAGCACCATAGGTACTGTTAATTGTAAATGACACATTGCCGTCCGCACTACCTGTACAGGTAATGTTATTTGCCGTAACCGCCGTAGCCGTTAGCGTTGAATTTGTAGGAATTGGACTTGTAGCTGTTTCATAATAACTACAGCCAGTTGATGAGTCATAAACAATAAAGGTATATGTTACACCTGGTAATAAATTGTCAAACGTAGCAGAACCTGGTGTTAACTCTGGAACCCATGAACCACCTGGTGCTGTACCTGTTGCTGGGTAAAGACTAAAGTAGAAAGGTCCAGGACTAATTAAAGTCGTGCCAATGGTAACAACGGCTTCGCCTCCTAAAAGACAGTCGGCTGTTGCTGTTATATTAATATCTAAATCGTCTGGTGGTGACGCCACAAGCACATCTTGAACTAACACTGAACAACCATTAGCATCAACCACATTAATTTGATATAATCCAAAATCAACCACATCAAAGCTTATGGAAGTTGTTCCCGCATTGTTAAATTCCGAATTATTGTAACCATTAGTTCCTGTTACAAAATAATTATATGGCGGTGTACCGCCACTTACCCCGTCCACAATAACTGATCCTTGAGACACACCACTTGGGCTACACGTAATAGGAACTGCATAATGTACTACATTGATTGGTGATGGTTCAGCAATAATTATGGTTTCCGTGTCTGTACAGGAATTGTTATCGGTTAAGGTAATGGTATATGATCCTGCAGCTAAACCTGAAGTTTGTGTGCCATAATCAAAACCAGTAGTTGTATTATACACATTAATTACAAATACAGGCTCGCCAACGGTTGTGTTAATTACAACATCAATAGCAGCGTTTTCATCACCATGACATAAAATAGGTTGTGTTTCTGTTACTGAAACAATTTCAGGTAACGTAAGTACATCAATGGTATTAACCGTTGAAAGTGCTGTACATCCTTGGGCATCCGTTATTTGAAATTGGTAGGTTCCATCATTTGCAGTAGCATACGTAAATGGAGAGCCTGTTGCGCCTAACGCTGTAAATGCACCTCCATTAACAGATACCTCATATGTAAATGGTGGATACCCGCCAGTTATTGTTCCTGTAATAAGAGCGTCTGGAGATGTTGTACAATCCAAATCTTTAGTTACTATTGTACTCACGGTTAATTGAGCTGCAATAGTTTCAGCAGGCATTGTAAAAGTACAACCATAGGCATCTCTTACTATAATGGTATATGTTCCTGGAACTAAATTATTAAACGTATTATTTGAAGTAAATGGAGCACCATTGATACTATATTCATAAGGTGGCTGACCACCAGATGCAATTACCTCTAAAGTTGCTGCATTAGTTGCATCAAAACAATAATCTGAAGTTACATTAATAGTAGCTGTTGGACTTGTTGGAACCAGTAAATCGAAAGTCGTTGTTACTGTACAACCTTGTGTATCTATTACAGTTGCTGTATACGTTCCTGTTTGTAATAGATTTGTAAAGGTATTACTCGCTTGTGCTGGAAGGACAGTTCCATCTGGAAAGGTTAAACTATAGGAATTTCCGCCCCAACCTCCTGTTGCATTTATGACTACTTGTCCATTTCCGTTACAGGTAATTGGGCTAACAGTTGTTGAAATATTTAGAGCAGTAGTTGGGCCATCTATAGTTAATGTTTCTGTAGCTTCACAATTAGTTGTCGTGTCGGTTACAACAATTGTATACGTATCCGCAGAAAGACCATTTAAAACTATTGGAAATGTTCCTGCTGTTGAAGCGCCTCCATTTATGGTATAGGTGAATGTTGTTGAACCCGATACTGTAAATTGAATAGAACCGTCTGAATCACCAAAACATGTCACATTACTGATGTTTTGACCTATAACAGATAATGCTGGTAACGGGTTAATTGTATAGGATTCGGTATACGTACAATCATTTTCATCACTAACTTGGAACGTATAAGTTCCCGGCGCTAAATCAGCAAATACATTGGACGATTGATAAGGTGTTGCTTCTGTTGCTGGTGCAATAATTTGATATTCTAAATTTCCAACACCGCCAGTAGTTCCTGTAATGGTTATTGTTGACGTATTTAATGGACAACTCAATGCCGTATTATCAAATGTTAAATCCGTTGGAGGATTTAACGGGTCAATAGTAATACTACCCACAATTACTGCACACCCGCTACCATCTTGAACAGTAATTGTGTATGTGCCATTTGATAAACCAGAAAAGGTATTTCCTGCTTGGAATGTAACACCATCAATGCTATACGTATAAGGCAATGTTCCACCTGAAACTCCTGTAACCGTAATTTCACCATTTGTAGTACAGGTGTATGGCGTCGTTAACGTAAGGGTTCCTGTAATTGGGTCGCTTTCTGTAATCGTTATCGTTTGCGGATCTGTAACACAAACATCTGGTCCAGTAGTATATTGAACAACCACATCATAATCTCCTGCAGGAAGTCCTGTAAATACATTAGAACTCACGAAGGTAACGCCACCGTCAATACTATATAATAAGCTGTTTCCGTTTGGATTGGTAACATTTACAGTTATGGAACCATTTCCTGCTCCTTCACACGCAATATTAGTTTGATTTACCGTGAATTCTGGTGCTAAAGTAGCTTCCACGGTTATAGACGTAGTAGCTTCACAGTTATTAGAATCTATAACGGTAATATTATAAACGCCTGGAGCTGTAACCACAACTTCAGGAACCGTTTGGAAAACCGTTCCACTATTTACAAAGTAAAAATAAGGTGGTGTGCCGCCATTGGCATAAACGGTAATTTCTCCATCTGTACAAGTTAATGGACTTGTAAGCGCTGACGTTGCTGTTAATAAAGGTGGTTCAATGATTTCAACATCTTCGGTATGTGTACACCCATCATCAGTTTCAACAAGAGTTGTATAGATTCCTGGATTTAAGTTGGAAAATGTGTAATTATTCTCTGTTATTGGACCAACACTATTTACCAATGTTCCACCGTCATAAATTGAAAAGAAATATTGTGGTCGTACATCATTGGCTGCCAGCGTAATACTACCTCTATCCCCATAGCAAAGTGGTTGTGCTACTGTTAAAGACACAGTGAAATCACGCGCTCTAATTTGAACATCTGGAACTGTAAAAACACATGGATTTGTTGAAGCGCCTATCTGTCGGATGAAAATCGTATAAGTTCCCGCCACAGTAATAGGGAAAACATTACTTGCTTGGTATGTAACGCCATCAATGCTATATTCGTAACCATTTGGTACACCTCCAATGGTTATTTGTCCCGGCGTTGTACAGATAATATCATTACTCGTTACGGTTGGGTTTAAAACATTTTGATACACATTAAAATAAAACTGATTAAAACAACCACCTTCATAATTAATCGTTAATCGAAATTGCCCAGAAGTATTCGCATTAAAATTTGAACCAGTTCCTACTTGATTCCAAGTACAAGCCCCATCTTCATTTGCACAATCTGCGTTGACAACTGGCGTACAGCTCCCCTCATCTAATTGTTCCCATATTATTGAAGATGCATCTGTAATTTGGGTTTCAATTAAAGTGAAATCATTAGCGCCACACAAAAATATATTTGGTAATAATTTTCCGTCATTTGGACAGGTTACAACTTCATCGGCAAACGGAATAACTGGGTTTGTTAAAGTTGTACCTCCATAATTAGTAACCACAAACGTTTGGGTAATGGATTGACAGGGTGCTATAGCTGTATTATAAACGTAATAAGTACCTGTTGCAGCCACGGTTATGGATTGCGTTGTTCCAATTACCGGTGTGCCTGTTGGACTGGTGGACCAAGAATAGGAATCATAGCCATTTCCAGCTGTTAGTTCAACTGTGTCTCCACATAAAATGACATTTTCTATAAATTCACAGTCCAAATCTGCTAAAAAGTTCGTTGCTTGCGGTATAATTAAACAACCTGTATTAGTGTTTAAACTTGGATCGTCTGAAATAATAAAATTCGGATTTTCAATACCTCCGTAGGTAGCAAAGGCTTGATTGTTTATAATGTTCGAGCAGGCATCTGCTAAACTATCACAACTTTCTACTACTTGTACATGGATTCTAATTTCAGTAACAGGATCTCCTTGCTCTACAATAGAATTATCAACGCTAAAAATAAGCTCTCTTGTTGCTGGATTATAACTTTGTACGGTAACGCCCGGTGGTAAAACACCTAGATCTGCCGGATAGTTAAAAATAACATTAACAGGAAGCACGTCTCTTATGGTTAAGTTGTCGGCATCATCATTTCCTGTATTATTAAAACCAATTACATAATTTAATGAAGTTCCTAAACCCACTGTTTGACCACCAATATCGACTCCAAAATCATCTTCTACTATTTTGGTTAATACGATTCTTGGTTCAATAATTTCGACAGCAAAAGCACAGAAGTAAGCAAAATACTGATCTTGATTACTTTCTAACCTAATAGTAGCAGTTGTATCTCCATTACCAATGACGGTGTTTCCTGGGTTAGGAATTACCATAATACCTGTATCAAAACCTAAAGTATTTGCACTGTTAGGGACTCTGTTATTAACAGGTAAGGCACTCAATTGAGTTACAGTGGAATTAAAAAAGTTATTTGCTGGTCTATCTACCGCAGACATCGTAACACCATTAAGAATTAATCTGTCATTCTGAATAGGGCTATCCCCTTCTAGCGCCGCAAAAGCAAAGTTTGCTCTTACAGGAACTGGTGCCGGAACGGTTCGGAATCCTGATACTGGAATATCCACATTAACAGAACTATTAATTGAACTAAAACCATCAAAACTGGTGATTGATTTTCCTGGCAAGGTTGGATCTTCAAAAACGATAAATAGCGACCACCCTGCGGATAAACCAGTTCCATTATAAGGATTAAAATTAGAGGTTTCTCCTTGTAATGTTGACACGTTCCCTACGGTATAAGTACCTAAATCGTTAGCCAAACCAGTAACGATTGAAGTAACATCTGCATAACAGGAATATGGAAAACTATTTCCGGTTTCAACACCGTTGGCTTCATAAATAACCGTACCTACCACATCATTATAACCGCCAGTGGGTCCTTTAAACTTGACATTGGTTATTGGGTCGCTTCCATTAGTAACAGCTCCCCAATATAAACCTGCATGGACAATTCTATAGCAGTTTGGGTTTGGTATTTCTAAATCGGCACTCGTAGAGTTAAAAGTGGATGGATCTCCATCAATATCAATATAGCGCATATCAACATTATGGTTGTATACAGATGTATTGTTAAATGGATTATTGCTTGGCCCTAAGATATTATTTCCAATGAGACGAATATCGCCTTTTAAGTCACTGTTAAATCTTGGTGTGAAGGGCACGAAGTTTTGAGCAATTGATTGTAAACTCATAAAAAGTATGATTACAACAATGCTAATCTTAAAAAAAGTAGGTTTTTTCATGATATCTTTGTTTATATAAACATTCAATCTTTTTAAGGGGCATTAAAAAGAGCAAATGGGGCACTCTATTTTTAATCTTCTATCTTAACTACAGACATTTCTTGGTTATAGGGTTTATTTCCTTTAGTTTCTAGGGCTCTCATAGCCTCTTCTACATAATCAAATTTTTGATAGTAAATAAAGTACTTACTCGAATTTACATCAAAAAAGAAATTAATGTTTGATTGTCCGGCAGCGATAGCTTTTTCTAAAAAAGCATCTCGTTCACTAACATTTTTATGCACGGCAACTATCATATAGTAACCGTTATCAACATTCTGAACACCTTTTAAAATTTGCACATTACTGCTCTGCTTCTCACCAGAATCAAAATCTTCTGCCGTTAAAGGAACCGTACTTAATGGGGTGCTGTTTTTAATTCTTTCAAGCGTCGCCATATCTTTATTATACCTATCCTTTTCATTATCGTATAGCGCACGTTTAATTCGACGTTTTCTTTCAATTTCTGTTGCTAATTTTATAGATTCTAATGTTGACACTAAACTAGCTCTGGTTCGTTCAGCTTCTGCTTGATCCGCTTTTAAACCACGAATAGTTTCTAAATAATATTTAGTGGTTTCATCATTTTTATTTGAACCTTTTTGGATGCGTTGTATATATAGATTTTCTAAATTCTTAATATCTTCGTTACGCTTATTTATTATAATATCTAAATCCGATTTTATAGCTTCCATTGCTCTGTTTTCCGCTGAAATACTCTTAAATGGTTTAGGTTCCATATAAATTCCTTGTTCACTTAAATCATTTTCTTCTTTAAGATCTTTCAGATCCTTATTTTTAGAAATAACAACTTCGTTTAATCGCACTAATAAAATTTCTTGTTCTTTTTCAGAGTCTTTTGTTGACTCGGTAATTGCGTACATGGATTTAGCTAAATCATCTTTTTGAGTTATAGCAACATCCGTTTCTATGACCCGTGATTGCGCTGCTTGTGCTTGAGCTGCTGCTTCAGCTGCTAATCTTGCTTCCTCGGCTGCTTGTGCTTGAGCCGTTGCTTCGGCTGCTAATCTTGCTTCCTCGGCTGCTTGTGCTTGGGCTGCTGCTTCGGCTGCTAATCTTGCTTCCTCGGCTGCTTGTGCTTCGGCTGCTGCTTCGGCCGCTAATCTTGCTTCTTCTGCTGCTTGTGCTTGAGCCGTTGCTTCGGCTGCTAATCTTGCTTCTTCTGCTGCTTGTGCTTGGGCTGCTGCTTCGGCCGCTAATCTTGCTTCTTCTGCTGCTTGCGCTTGAGCCGCTGCTTCGGCTGCTAATCTTACTTCTTCTGCTGCTTGCGCTTGAGCGGTTGCTTCAGCTGCTAATCTTGCTTCTTCTGCTGCTTGTGCTTGAGCCGTTGCTTCGGCTGCTAATCTTGCTTCTTCTGCTGCTTGTGCTTGGGCTGCTGCTTCGGCCGCTAATCTTGCTTCTTCTGCTGCTTGGGCTTGAGCCGTTGCTTCTGCTGCTAATCTTGCTTCCTCGGCTGCTTGTGCTTGGGCTGCTGCTTCGGCTGCTAATCTTGCTTCCTCGGCCGCTTGTGCTTGAGCCGTTGCTTCGGCTGCTTGCGTTTGGTTTTCGTCTTCGACTTGAGATTCTGCCAAAGCCGCAGCTTTCGCTTCGCGTTCTATTCTAGCTTCTTCTTTAGCTTCTTCACGTGCAAGAGCTCTAGCTTCTATAGCTAATCTTTTTTCTTCTAATTCCAATGCTTTTTGTTCTGCTCGTTCCGCTTTAGCATCAGCATCTAATTTGGATGTACTACTAGCCGAAGCAAGCGTACGTTTTTTCTGTTTTTTAATAAGGAGTGCTTGTTCTCTATCGTCACCACTATATTTAAATCGATTTCTCGTATTAAATTTATAAGCCAAGGTAAATTCATGGGATGAACCAAAGGTTGATAAATCGCCCATAGCCTTTTCGTAATTATATTCTATTGAAATTTGTTCCGTAATATTCATACCAACACCTCCCATTACGCCATAAACGGTATTATAGCCCAGCTGCGCCCATATCCCTTTTGGAACCATTAACATAGCAACACCTGAGAAAATAGTTTGATCTGTTTTAAATTCGGATTTAACTAAAGCTGAAAATTTACTTTCATCAAAGAAACCGCGACTATACATATAACCTGTATACATAACATGCGCCTGAATGCTACGTTGTGGATCTTCTTTTAGTAATTCGGAAGATTTTAAATTATATTGTACTAAGTTATTTACAGACACACCTAGATCAAAAAATACCAATCCGTAATTAATTCCGGGACTGACGGTAAAAATTGAATTTTTAGAAATATTATCTAATGAAGGGTCTGGTTCGTTTAAAACAACGCTTCCTTCGTTTATACTACTGGTATAAAAACCAAGATTCAATCCAAAAGTTAAATTACTATCTGTTTGAAGCTGGGCATTATAGGCCAAGTTAACAATACCTCCAAAGGTTGTTAATACACCATGATTTTGTTGAAATAAACCAACACCTACTCCCATGTTTTCACTATAACGTCCTGAATAATTTACTAAATACGTTACGGGTGCATCTTCAAATTGAATCCACTCTCTTTTATTGGTTATATTGATATACGTGTTTTGTTCTCTTACAAAACTAAAGGTTGGATTGGTTAAATATCTATTAAACTTTAAGGAACTTCTTACAGGAATAGCTAACGACACAACACCGTCCTCTTGAGAGAAAGAAAGTTGTGTTGAACACACGGTTAAAGCTATTATTAGTAAAAATGCTCTCATTTATTTTATAATGGTTATTGAACCTTTTTTTGTTTTATTATCTGTTGTGGTAATCACGTAGTAATAAACAGGGTTTACACTATTAAAGTTAATTTCGTTTTCTGGCCAATTATTTTGATAATCGGTGGTTTTTAGAGAAACCTTTCCGTAGGAATCCAATATGATTACTTCGGTATTTGTTCCACTTACATATTCGTTTGGAATAATCCATGTATCGTTGATGCCATCGCCGTTGGGACTTATAACATTTGGAATTTTTTCAACACTAGGGAATGGATCTATAGGTGCTTCAATTACAAATGAAAATTCATTGGAAACTAGACAACCTGTTGTTTGGCTAATAACAACTTTGTAATCACCATATTCTGATGCATCATAGGTGTTTCCATTGGCACCAGGAATAAGGGTATTATTTAAAAACCACTGATATTCTGGACTATTAGCAGAGCTTGTAACTTCTACATATAATGTATCATTAGCATCCATCACGTTTATCTCGTCCACATTAATACTACTTGTAAAGCCGTCACTTTCTAAATCAATAAATGCAGTTGTTGTACAGCTCCCTAAATCAATACTTACAGAATACGTTCCAGACGATGTCGTTTCAAAAGTTTGATTAGTTGCTCCAGAAATAACTTCGCCATCTAAAAACCACTGGTAACCATTCCCTTCAGTTGTAGTTAAAGTGGTTGGTCCGCCACTTGGGCAAAACGGATTTCCTAAACTGGAAATAACCGCCATTGTTGAGCCCGATGTAGATTCTGAAACTGTTACGCGATTAGAATAGGAATCTGAAGTACATGTCCCATAATTAGTTTCCACAAAATATGTTCCCGGTGAACTAACGGTTAAAGTTTCACCATCTGCCACAAAAACGGAAGTTGAAGGACCTGTTGTTCTGTACCATTTATAGGTTAGTGATGGATAATTTAATGGGGAATCGTTTATTCCAGTTCCAGGGTTATCTATTGTTAAAACATAACTTCCTCCAGCGCAATAAGTTGCTATTGGAATTAAATTATTGATTGAAAACGGTGTGTCTTGAATTTTGTAATAGGCGGCAAATGTTGATGATCCAGAGCTTGTAGCAGCCGGTGCAGTACTTTTAACGCGCAACCTATATGATTCACCTGTTGTAATAGTTGGCAAACCAAAGCTTAAAGTTGCGGGTGAAGTTGTAATGGCTCCTGCTGTTGAAGTAGCCACAGTTGTGGCACTAGCAAAACTACCAGTTGCATCAGATAGCTCAATTATAAATTGATTAGACGGATTTAATCCTGCTTCTGGAGAAAAACTAAAGGTAACATTAAACGTATTAAAAGATTCATTTGCACAAGCTTGGGTAAATCCAATATTTGGAACACCTATAGCTATCTGTGCCATTATGTTCTGACTTATGGTTAGAACAAAAAAACACATTACAAAAAAGGAATTTTTTACAAAAGTAGTTTTATCCATACGCTTTATTTATTGGTAGTCGGTACAAAAACAATGATTTATATAACACTGTGTTTGCACGTTTGAGGGGCTTAAAATAATTTAGGATTAATAAAAATGAACCTTCTAAAGAAGATTCATAAATAAACTAAATTTCTAATCATCATTGGATGCTATAATTTTATTTATTCGCAGTCTAAAATCTGGCCTTCTAGAATTTTGTAAATCAATAAAGGTTTCAGAATCCAATCCTTTTGAATACACATTAAAGAAACTGCTATTTCCATACCAACTCTCTAAATCTTCATTATTAGATTTATATTCCGTGAAAATATTTCCATTACAGTTATTGAAATACATTTCAGTAAATTTTATCCTGTCTAACGTTTCACTGTTAATTTTCATCTTATTTGCTAAAAGCACAGCTGGATTAAATCCAGAGATGACACTTTTATTCATATCTAGTTCGGCCAACTCATCAATAAAAATAGCTTCTTTAACCAGGCCTAATTCGATTTCAGATTTCAAGTTACTACTAGCGTTGATAAATGTTAGGTTTGTTGCAAGTACTGAAGTTTGCTTTTTAGAAAAATCGATTTCTGATTTATCATCTTTAAAGGATGCCACGTTTAGGCATCTAGATCCATCTGGACTAGAAACGTAAGATGACCTAACAGCTAATGAATTGTATAAATTACTTTGAGCTCCATAATTAAAGTTATAATCTATTTTTTCAGATTTATAAGATACAGCTTCACTTATATTAACTTGCCCGCCATACACATCGAATGAATTACCCGCTGAAAAACTAACCATAATATTTTCTAAAATAGTTTGGCTTCCCACACCTGCCAACAATAAGGCATTAAAATTCTCACCGCTCTTTAACTTTTTACCAGCATATTCAATTCGTACATAGCGCAAAATACCGGAATTGCTTTCAGTATTTTCTCCACCATAGCTAACATGGTCATAAGAGGCTGATTTAAAATCGTAATTTACGGAAGATCCATTACCAAATTTATTAATTGGTGCATCGCCTAGAATAATGATTCCTCCCCAATCGCCTGCTTTTTTCACACTTCTATTAGAAGTAAAAACAATAGGATCGGTTTCCAAACCATCAGCAATTATTGTAGCACCTTTAGTAATAATTAAAGCACCACTGGATTTAAAGTCTCCTATTATAACTGTTCCAGGCTCAATAAATAAAGTGGCGTTATTGGTAACAAAAACATTACCTAATAACATGTAAGTGTTTTTTTTGCTAAGCTTTGTATCAGCTGAAATGGTTCCGGTTAAAATCTCGGTGGCTTCACCATATTCATTTAAATCTGGTTTAAATTCTGTCCAAGAATTTAACCAGTTATCAGTGCCAATAATACCTTTCTCTTGTTGGGAGTAGGAATTGGAAAACACTAATAAAAAAATGCGTAAGAGTTGGGGCAAATTTTTCATAGTTAAAATAGTTATTTATTAATCATAAATATTCTTTTTATTATATACCAAACATATAAATAAATTCCACTAAACACAAATAATAACGACAAAATGCACAAATGAACATGTTTTTGAAGTTTTTTTCCTACAAATATGATACTGTTTTAAAAACTAACATTTAATTATAATATAGTTATTGTCTAACAGAAAATTTGTTTGAGAAAATATGCGCTTAATTAGCTTTGCTTTGATAATAGCAATCTAGATTATAATACCGCTTTAAAATAGCCTATATTAAAATCTATTATTTTCGCTATATATATGTAAAGATTTTAAAGTTTCTTCATAAAACAAAATCGCCGCTATTAAATTAGATCTGTCCGAATAGGGTAGAATTTTATTCTGAAAATCCATAGTACTTAAAAAGTAATCCCTAGTAGCGTCTATTTGAGTATCTAAAGCAGTTCTATTGTCTTTCGTATCTGGAATACCAAAGGTAGACATGGTAACGCCAGGCTTTGTTGCAAATGCTATATAAGGTAGAATTTTGATAATAATTTCAATTCGCTCATTATACAGTCCTAACAAAACACCTTTTTGCATCTGCTCCAGTTCCTTTCTGTCATGGTATTTAGAAATACCAACATCTTGACTGATAATACTTTTAGGTGCATCCTTATTCTGGCCAGATGCAATGCCTGTCATCAATAGACAGGTTAAACAAAACAAAGTAATTTTAGATTTCATGTTATAGGTTTTGGGGTTTAATATCACAAATTTATGCAATTAAACGAAAAAAACAAGCGTTTTGTCGATTATTTCATGTTTATCCACAATTATTTTTCGGCAATATTGAAATCAAAACGCTAACATTCAGATAATAATGTAATTATGAAAACTTTAACAATTAGGTTCTACCAAATCTGATTATACTTTTTTTCTAACATTTTACTTTCGGCACAATAAATGTTATTACCTTCGTTATACTAAAAACTAAAAATTATATGTTTAAATATTTTTTCATTTTAAGTCTTTTTGTTGCGTCTGTCGGCTATTCACAAAATACAGCCATTTCAATGAACGAAAGCTTAAAGTTTACTGCAGCTTACAACATGTCTGGCATTATGACCGATTTAGCTGAAGTAACCATGGAGACTAGCCTTGTAAAGACATCAAAAGTTACGCTATTGCGTTTAAAAACAACAGCAACCACTTATAGCAAATGGGATAATTTTTTTAAAATTCGTGATTTATACGAAAGCTACGTAAGTCCTAAAACCTTAACACCTTATTTACATAAGCGTGATATTAACGAAGGTGGTTATTACAAAGCAATGCAGTATAAATTTAAAAATAAAACAAATACAGTTGAAAGCATCAAGAAAAAACGACGTGGTGATGGGACTATTTGGGAAGAAAAGAAAAGCATAAATATAGGTAGCTCCACCAATGATATTGTAACCACTATATACAAAATGCGTAATTTAAATTTAGAGCAAGCAACAACAGGCAAAAGCTTTCCTTTAACTGTAATTTTTGATAATAAAGAATTTAAAATTTCAGTGGTGTATTTAGGAACCGAAACGATTAATACCGCCATTGGTAAAAAAACGTGTTACAAACTAGGAATTTCTGTTAACAATAGTTCGGTTTTAAAAGGCTCTAATGATAATTTATTGTGGTTAACCGCGGATGCTAATAAAGTACCTGTTTACGCTAAATTTAAAATAGCCGTTGGTAATGGTGAATTAAAAATAAAATCTGCTACGGGATTAAAAAATTAAAATAACATGAGAATACTAATTATAATTTTAAGTTTAATTTCAGCGGCTTTTGCTGTTATTCTATCCGTTTTACCAGTTTCAAACTTGGCATTTATTCCTGCTATACTTGCACTTGTTTTGGGTTTAATTGGCTTCTATTTGTCCAATAAAAAAAACAAACCCAAACACACCATAAAACTGGCCTTCCTCCTAACTATTATTGCTTTATCCATTTCTATTTACAAGGCTATTTTTGATACATCGGAAGTTGGTAATACAGAACAATTAGAACTTACAGAACAACAATCTGAAGAAGAAGCTATAGAGGTTTTAGAGGATTTGGATATCGAGGACATGGAAGATATGGATTTGGAAGATATCGATTTGGAAGGTGTTGAATTTGAAGATGTGGATGGAGAAGATATTGACTTATAAATATAATTATTATAATTTCCCACAGTTTAGAAAGATAATACTTCGGTATTATCTTTTTTTTTGTTTTATTTATAGGCTAAATAGCTATAAATGAAAGGATTTGTTATTGCTTCGGCACTTACATTAGTTGGTTCTTGTGCCACAACTCGTTATTCAACTAAAATTGAAAACATAAAAAACAATATTCAACTTACGGATAGTGCTACAGTAATGCGCTTTGCTAATACAATAACCGCTAACGAATTAAAAACGCATCTTATAGCTTATGCTTCCAATGATTTTCAAGGACGAAAAACAGGAGAACTTGGACAGAAAAAAGCAGCCAATTTTCTGAAAGAATACTACCAATCTCAAAACATTTATTCGCCAATAAAAGATTCTTTATATTATCAAGAGATTTCAAAGGCTTTTTTACCGGACAACATCAAATCCACAGAAAATGTTTTGGCCTACATCAAAGGCTCAGAAAAGCCCGATGAAGTTGTTATTATTTCTGCACATTTGGACCATTTAGGAATTGAAGATGATCAGATTTTTAATGGAGCTGATGATAATGGGTCTGGAACAACAGCTTTAATGGAAATGGCCCAAGCTTTCCAATTAGCAGCACTGGAAGGTTTTATGCCAAAACGCAGCATTTTATTTTTACATCTAACCGGCGAAGAGCTAGGTTTATATGGCTCAAGATACTATATAGAGAATCCTATTTTTGACTTAAACAAAACCATGGTCGATTTAAATATTGATATGATTGGTCGTATAGATAAAAAACATGAGGACAATCCCAACTATCTCTATGTAATTGGCGCAGACAGAATTAGTAAAGAGCTTCATTTTATTTCTGAAAAAATAAATGACACCTATTTCCATTTAGATTTAGACTACACCTACAATGATGAAGGTGACCATAACCGTTATTATTATAGGTCTGACCATTATAAATTTGCTCAAGAAAATATTCCTGTCATATTTTATTTCAATGGTGAGCATGACGATTATCATCAAGCTACAGATACACCAGATAAAATTGAATATGATTTATTGGCTACACGCGCACGACTCATATTTAGTACGGCATGGTATTTAGCTAATAAAGAACAGAAATTAATTCATAACGAGGATATTTAATAGCTTGTTAAAGTTTGTTAAATGTAAATGCGCATTTCTTTGAAATGATAGGTTATTTCGTAATATTGTCTTTAACACAAAAGTTATTTATTAACATCACTTACTTATAATTTATGAGAAAATCAGTTTTTATTCTAAGTGCTACTCTTTTAGCATTTAGTTGTGGATCAACACAGGAAAAGCAAACAGCTACAAAAGCTACCGAGATTGCTAATCCTATGGAGTATGCTAATACCATAACATCTGCCGAGCTAAAAGAAATGTTATACACCTATGCCTCTGATGAATTTGAAGGTAGACTTACAGGTGAAAAAGGACAAAAAATGGCGGTGGAATATTTAAAGCAACAATACATTACTATGGATGTTCCTGCAGCAAAAGCGGACGGGAATTATTTTCAAGATGTACCGCTAGAAGTTATGGAAGCGCCTAAAGTTAACCTAACCGTTAATGGAAAATCTTATAAAATGATAGACGATTTCGTTTCTGCTTCAACATCTAAAAATGGAAGCCTTACCGTGACGGATATTGTTTTTGCTGATTATGGCATTGATGATGAAAATTACAACAGCTACAATAATCTAGCTGTTAAAGGTAAAGTGGTTTTAATCCGATCTGGTGAACCTAAAAAAGCTGATGGCAACTATGTAATAAGCGGATCTGATGAAAGTTCAAAGTGGTCAAATTTTAGACAAGAATATGCGGCCAAACGTGATGCTGCTAAAGAGCGTGGCGCTGCTGCAGTTTTGTTTTATTATCCTGAAATTTATGACATGGCTGCGCAACGATTTGGTGGCTCTAGTGGAAGAATGTCTTTACGTGGTAATGCAGATGACATGTTCTATTTTTTAATAAATACAGATTTAGCGAAAGCTATCATGCCAACTATAGAAACAGCTACAAAAACAGAAACATTAACGGTTCCAATGAATCTAGAATATATAAATGCATCCAATGAGTTTATATCTGAAAACGTTGCGGCATTTATTAAAGGTTCTGAAAAACCAGATGAAGTTATTGTACTTTCAGCACATTTAGACCACATGGGTATTGAGGATGGAGAAATTTTTAATGGTGCCGATGATGATGGTTCAGGTACTGTTGCTATCATTGAAATTGCTGAAGCCTTTAAAACTGCTGTAAAAAATGGACATAGACCAAAACGCTCAATTTTATTTTTGCACGTTACAGCTGAAGAAAAAGGACTTTTAGGTTCCCGTTACTATACAGATACAGATCCTATTTTTCCGTTGGCAAATACTGTCGCAAATTTAAATATAGATATGATTGGTCGTACAGACCCGAAACGTACGGAAGGAGCAGACAACTATATTTACTTAATTGGTAGTGATAAATTAAGTCAAGAGTTACATGATATTTCGGAAGAAGTTAATAAAACATATATGAACATTGAATTAGATTATAAATACAATGATGATAATGATCCAAATAGATTTTATTACCGCTCTGATCATTATAACTTTGCTAAAAATAATATTCCTGTTATTTTCTATTTTAATGGAACACATGATGATTATCACCGACCAAGTGATACGCCAGACAAAATCCGTTATGATTTGTTAGAAAATAGAACACGTTTGGTATTTTATACGGCGTGGGAACTAGCAAACCGCGAAAACAGAATTATAGTTGATAAAATAAAAGAATAACTTCTTGTCAATTAAACATAAAAAAGCCTTTTAGACATAAACTAAAAGGCTTTTTTTATGTTTAAATACCTCGTTAATTTACTGTTAAACAATTAGTTGCACACCAAAACAGCAAACCTTGTATACAAAAAAAGCCTTTCAGAAATTCTGAAAGGCTTTATAATTTTGGGTGGAAGACGGGATTCGAACCCGCGACCCTTGGTACCACAAACCAATGCTCTAACCAGCTGAGCTACAACCACCATTTTAATAGGTCTGCAAAGATAATTTAATTCCTATTTCCTGCAAAGTATTTTTGAAAAATTATTTCAAATCAAACAAACTATTAATTGCTGGGTACCGTTCTACTGTAAAACCTTCAGCATAATTAACACCCACAATTCGTCCTAAATCGCGTGCCCTATAGTCCACACTATCAGTAAAGTTCTTGCTTGAAATAGGTGTTTCAGGCTCTTTACTTTTAGGGTCAAAAAACTGGGTTTTATAGGCGTAAACCGCCGCTAATTTTTTTTCCATAAATCCGGAAATATCCACTACAAAATCTGGTTCAAGGTATTTCCATTGGATATAATGATATACCAGTTTTGGCCGCCAAGGCTTTTGTGGTGTATTGGTATCCGATAAGGTGGTTTCAATTTTAAGTAATCCGCTCAAAAAACAGGCATTGCTTACCACATCACTCCCCTTCCCATGATCAATATGTCTATCATCAATAGCATTGCATAAAACCATTTCCGGTTGGTATTTCCGTATCATTTTTATTATTTCTAATTGATGGCTTTTATCGTTAACAAAAAATCCATCAGCAAAGCCTAAATTTTCACGAACAGTTATACCTAAAATTCGTCCAGCTTCAGCCGCTTCGGCATCGCGTGTTTCTGCGGTTCCTCGAGTTCCTAATTCACCACGTGTTAAATCAATTATTCCAACTTTTTTACCATTAGCTATTTCCTTTGCTATTGTGCCACCACAACCTAGCTCTACGTCGTCGGGATGGGCACCAAAGGCCAAAATATCTAGTTTCATACCTATTTAGTTTTTGTTTTTTTTATAGCTTGATTAATATCAGCCACTAAATCCTTTTTTGATTCGATACCCACAGAAAACCGGATTAATTGATTGCTAATACCAATAGCATCGCGTTCCTCTTGTGTTAATAACCCATGTGATGTTAAATAGGGCGATAAAACCGTACTCTCAACACCCGCTAAACTCATGGAAGATTTAATAAGCTGAAGGTGTTTCTGAAATTGTAATGCCTCCAGACCGTCTTGTAACTCAAAAGACATCATAGCACCAAATCCATGCATTTGTGCTTTAGCCAATTTATATTGCGGATGGGATTTAAGTCCTGGATAGTAAACGGCCTTTACATCGGGATGCTTCTCTAAATATTTGGCAATTTTGTTCGCATTTTTAGTTTGTGCCTTAACACGCAACGCCAATGTTTTCAAGCTACGTTCTAACATCCAAACGGTATAATCGCTTAAATTTCCTCCAAAGTTTTTAGCTACATGCCAGATTTGACCTATCAATTCATCAGAAGCGGCTAAAGCACCCGCCAATATATCACTATGACCGCCTAAATATTTCGTTGCGGAATGCATGATAATATCAATCCCAAAATCAATTGGGTTTTGGTTAATTGGACTTGCAAAAGTATTATCAATACTGGTTAGAATATTATGAGCCTTCCCTAATTTAGCAATAGCTTTAATATCGGTTATTGTAAGTAGCGGATTTGAAGGTGTTTCAATGTGAATTAATTTCGTATTAGGTTGAATAGCAGTTTCAAAATCTGCCACCTCATAACCGTCCGTAAACGTGAATTCAATTCCAAACTTAGGAAACTCTTCACGTATAAAATGGCTTGCGCCTCCATATAACGTGTTTTGAACCACTAAATGATCACCAGATTTTAAAAATGTTAAAAAAAGCGCACTTAAAGCTGCCATCCCTGAACCAAAAATTAAAGCCGATTCCGTGTGCTCTAATGCCGCAATTTTTTTAGATAAATGTTCCTGATTGGGCGTATTAAAATACCTTGGGTAGCGTTTTACATCAACATCATCAAACGCATAGGATGTAGAAACATAGATGGGTGATACAGCGCCTTTAAACTGTTTATCTTCAATTTCTCCAACATGTGTGCAAATGGTATTAATACCGAATTTTGAAAGTTTCATAACTTAAATTTTTGAACAACTAAATTACAAATAATCTACACGTAATAGGGTAAAATGAGCTAGGCATTTTTTGCGTTTCTTATTATAAATTCAAGTAAAAATAGAACACAAATAAAATATCATATTGATTATCAGGTTTTTAACATATTTTTAAAAATTTACATCAAAATTTTTACTATATTTGGGATTATGACTTCAACAGAACTACAAGAAAGCACCGCGTTTTTAAAAGAATCTTTAACCTATTTAGAGAATTTAGGTTATGACAACATCAAAGCCGATATGGAAGGGTATGAATCTCCAAAATCATATCATAAAAAAGGTTCAGATGTCACAATCACACCTAATATAGTTGCAGAAAAAGCAGGAAGAAAGCACTATTTTGAAATTAGCTTAAAATCTGAAGAACAAATTTTATTAAAATCAAAATGGCGTTTTTTAGATGTTTTAACGCGAATGAAAGATCATCGTTTTAGAATTATCACGCGTCGTGGTCATTACAAATTTACACAAGACATGTTGGACGATTTGAATATGGATAAGGATCTTATTAAATTATAAGACCTACCTCCTATTTAGATTTTTTCATTAGTGTATTCTGTTCCTCCATTAAATCAGTCAATTTAGTGAGTAACTCAATATCTTTAGGCGTAGAAACGGTTTTGTTTTTCGGGTCTTGAGATTTATTACGCAATCTATTCAGAAACTTTACGATTATAAAAATAGTGAAACCTACGATTAAAAAATCTAAAAAGGCTTCACTAAAGGCACCATATCCTATAGCTACTTCATCGGCAATAGTTTTACCAGCATCGTTTAAAACTTCATGACGCAAAATAATACGCTTATCAGACAGGTTAACACCTTCAACTAGCAAAGACAATGGTGGTAGAAATACTTGTTTCACTAAAACATCTACCAATTTATTAAAAGCAGCACCAATTATGATACCGATGGCCATGTCCATCATGTTGCCTTTTACGGCAAACTCTTTGAATTCTTTTAGCAACTTCATAACCTAATTAAGATTATTTTTTGTAAAATTTAACATGTTTTCTGTAGGCTAGTAATCCAATAACCGCAACAATACCAAACGCTATTGCAATAAACTTCACACTTACAATCTGATCACCACTTGCGTAAGAATGTAAACCTGCTAGATAAAAATTCACACCAAAATAGGTCATCATAATACTGGAGAACGCAATAATAGACGCGAAATTAAATCCAAATCGACTACGTAATCCAGGAACTAAACGCATGTGAATAACAAAGGCGTATACCATAATACTAATTAAAGCCCACGTTTCTTTTGGATCCCATCCCCAATAGCGACCCCAACTTTCGTTGGCCCACATACCACCTAAAAAGTTACCAATGGTTAATAACACTAGACCAACGGTGAGTGCCATTTCATTAATAATGGTTAATTCTTTAATATTAATTAGTAATTTATCTTTATTGTCTTTTGTGGTGAATATCATTAAAAATAAGACCACAATTCCTAATATTAAACCAAGTGCAAATGGTCCATAACTTGCCACAATGATGGACACGTGAATCATTAACCAATAACTATCTAAAACTGGCTGTAAGTTCGCGATAGCTGGATCCATCCAATTCCAATGTGCCACCATTAATATAATGGCCGTTACAAATGCTGTTGCTGCAATGGTTAAATCGCTTCGTTTTCCAAATGCTAATCCGAAAAACATGGTTGCCCAAGCAACATAAATCATGGATTCGTAAGAATCACTCCAAGGTGCATGGCCGGAAATATACCAACGTACTGCTAAACCTAATGTGTGTAATATAAAGAGTAAAAGAATGACAACCTTGAAAAGGGTTACTACTTTAGCAATGGTTCTATTATTATCTCTAAAAATCTGCACTATTAAGATAATAAACATCAATGCTGACGCATACATATACCAGCTAAACAAATTCTTAAAAATATCATAATGATTGTAAAGAACCTCGGTCTTTACTTTTTCATCTGAAAGCATCACATCGCTTCCATACTTTTTCTGTGTTTTAGTAAAAGATTCTAAAATTTCATTAACTTTTGTATAATCGCCAGATTTTTTAGCCAAATTCAATGTCATTAAATACGCGCTAAACCCATTGTTGATGAAATTTCCGTAAAGTGAATCTTTAATGTTTTCACGATGTCCATCACGTCTAAATTCCACAGACGATATCCATTTATTATTTTCATCATCAGGAATTGGGAAAATACGCAAGGCATAACCATCTATAGTGTTATATAGTAAATTAACACGTTGATCAGTTTCTTTAAATTCTTTTTGATGCCCATTAGGAATTTGAGCTTTGTAAGCTTCTTCCAGATAAGGCGCTAATTTGTAATTTCCTTCAGGGGTGAAGAAATCTACAAGAGGAACATACTCTTGATCTTTTGGTACGCCTATTAGACTTCTAATAGAATCTGCTTTTTGACGCTTTAAATATATAATAGGTACATTATACCAAAGCAATGGACTTTCCTGAATAGATAAGAATACTTGATTGGCATCAAAATCTTCATAAGTATCGTGTTTACTTAACTTCCGAAGCATTTCTGACGCAAATGTATTTACAGGCATCATGCGTCCACCAATATCTTGAATCACCAAATGGCCAAACTTATCAGCATGTTCTTTTGGTGTGATATTTGCAGCTAACACCGAATCAATTTGTGCCTTGGTTGGTCTGCTATTATTATGACCATGTCCATCATCAGGTGTGTGCACTTGCGCAAAACTAGTTAACGTGAATGCTAACATTAAAATACTGGCAACTTTGGTTTTTAATCTATTTCGCTTCTTATTTTTAATGGCTGTTAGTTTTCTTTCTAAATCGCCAAAACGCGTGTTTTTATCAAATAATATAGCCATTAACCCTAAATATAATAACATGTAACCTATGTAGGTCACCCATGTACCTAACATATCATGATTTACTGATAATTTTGTTCCTAATTCATCTGGATCAAATCCTGCTTGGAAAAAGCGATAACCGCGATGATCTAAAATATTATTCATAAAAATGCGATAATTAAAATCGCCTTCCTCTTTATCAATTATCGTTACTTCACTCGCAAAAGCTGAATAACTCTTCTCGGTTCCAGGGTATTTATCAGCAATAAAGTCATTCAATTTAATACTAAATGGTAATTCCAATACTTTAGAACCATACTTTACAGCAATATCTAATCCGCCAATTTTTACCTGCTCAAAAGGTTTACTATAGCCTTGACCTCCTAATAATTTAACCCGTTTTGTTTCGCCTGCTGAAGTAACTTTTAAAACCACACCATTTTCATCGCCACGTAATAATTGAGATTTTTGTACTACATCAAAATCACCTCTAACAACAGGTTTTGGAAATACCATTTGCATATTGCCTATAACGTAACGCGATCTTAAAACTAGAGGCTGTATGCTATCTTTTACCAATAACCCCGTTTGTCCCGTGGCCATGGTCATATACTCACCGTCAAAAGGGGATTGAATGCTTAATTCCCCATCTTTATAAGTAATATTTACAGCACCTTCTTGGTATTTATTCAAAGAAAAAAGTACGTTATGTAAACTTTGTGTTTCACCTACTTTTAAAAAGTGATTATGTGGTGCACCATTTCCTGCTTCCACTATTTTTAAATACTCATCACCTGTTTCATTTGGAACCACATCTAACTCGGCACCACCAATGTATTTTTCTAATTCAAATTTTACATCTTGACCATTATAATCCGTAGCGTAAGAAAAATCATTTTCCAATCTTGGTGAAAAATCTACTTCTTCTTCAACAATTTTTCGCTGCGCCATACCGTCCACCATATAATCGCCATCTATATAAGCTGTGATGTAGGTTTTTTGGGTAAGAAACGAGTTTTCTGTTTCGCCTTCACGAATAGCCATCATACCTTCAAAACCAATATACCTGGTAATTCCAGCACCTAAAATGATTAAAATAAAGGACAAATGCAGCGTAAGCGTTGCCCACTGATTTAAACGCCACAAGCGGTATTTTTTAATATTTCCTATAAAATTAATTATGAACACTAACATTATACCTTCAAACCACCACGTATTGTAAATCAGGTTTCGGCTATAAGGTGTTGGAGATGTTTCTTGCCCTGCATCCATAAAGGTGCCAATTGCCATAGCGGCGGCAAAAGCAATAAATAATACAGACGTTAATCGGGTTGAAAATAGAAATTTAGCGAGTTTATTTAGCATAACTTGAGACTCAAAAATTGAATTGTGCAAATTTAAGGTTTTGTTTTATAAATAATAGCAAATAAACCAAGACTTTTATAGATATGTTTTATCGGGATATAATTAACAAAGTGTAAAAAAAGCTTAAGTTGTTGATGGTCTAGCTTGGAAGATATTTAAATACATAAAACTTCCCATTTTTCTAGCACGACGCTTAGCATTTTCAGCCACCTCGCCTTCAAAATGTTCATCTATGGTTTCAAACCATAAATTTAACCAAGCTCCAAAATGATGTTCGGTAATAGCATGGTTATTTTCCTTATCTACTTGAACATGAACTTCAAGCGGGTTTCCGTAGTATTTTTTTTCTAATTTCCGAGTCATAAATAAACTCGTTTCCCAGAAAGTTGTCAATCGGTCAATATGTGCATCCCAATCCGTAATCACACGATTAAAAAAAGGCCCTAAAAATTCGTCAGCGCGAACTTTATCGTAAAATGAAGAGACTAAAAGAAAGACATCGTCTCGGGTTTCTATGTTTTTTTTCATGTGATGCGTTATGACAATTGATAAACATTAATTATTATCAGCAGAATATTAATAGTGATACTTGCCAATAAAATAGGAAAAATAATTTTGGTTTTAAGCTGTGCAAAAATTACAGCATTATAACCCATGGCTAAAACTACGCACAAAGTTAGTTCAAAAAACTTAAACGCTTCGTTAGGACTATTCATTAAAATATACATGGCTGCAATAGAACCAATACAACTTTGTAAAATAATAGTTAGTGGAATGTAAAGAATATAGTTCTCATTAAAGTCCTTAATGGCTTGTTGATATAAAGATTTCATAATAGTGTTTTTTTGTTGAAACAAAATTCTAAAACTTATCTTTGTTTATTTATGATTCAAATCATATCACCATGATTCCAATAGCCATTTTAGAGAAATATCAAGCAACCCTCAAAACCTATTCTAAAGGTCAGGTAGTTTTTAGAGAAAACGAGGAGGCCCTTTTTTATTTTCAAATAAAACAAGGAAAACTAAAAATGTTTAATCATTCGGAAGATGGAAAAGCGTTTATTCAAGGTTTTTTTGAGTCTGGAAAATCATTTGGAGAACCACCATTGTTTCAAAACTCTAATTATCCAGCTTGCGCACAATGCATTACAGATTGCAGTATCTATATGTTGCCTAAAGATCGGTTCTTTGAGTTATTAGAAAACCACCCAAAGGTGCATTTAAAACTCACCAAGATTTTATGTAAGCGCATGATTTATAAGGCGAAAATTATTCAAGAACTTTCTATTCATCCTCCAGAACATCGGATTTTAACCTTATTAAACCATTTTAAAGAAACAGCAAATTCCACCGAGCTTTATGAGGTAAAATTAACACGACAGCAAATTTCGGACTTAACAGGCTTACGCGTTGAAACCGTTATCAGAACCATAAAGCAATTAGAAAAGGATGAAAAATTAATCCTAAAACGGCATAAAGTTTATTTATAATTATGTGTATTTTAGCCTTATGATTTCAGTAAGTATTATTGGCGCAGGAAATGTGGCCACCCATCTATATAAAGCGTTTATTAAGGCAGAAACTATTTCCGTAGTACAATGGTATAATAGGGATATTAGGAAGTTAGCCATGTTTCAAAGTGACGTGGAGACCATTGATGATTTATCAGAATTAAAGCCAGCCGATATATATATAATTGCTGTTAGTGATGATGCTATTTCGCATATTTCCGAACAACTCCCTTTCGAAAACCGATTTGTGGTTCATACCTCGGGAAGTGTTAGTGTTTACGATATAGATAAGAAAAACCGACGTGGTGTTTTTTATCCATTGCAAACATTCTCTAAAAACGTTCCTGTGGCCATGGAAACGGTTCCTATTTGTATTGAAACCATAGGCAAAAAGGATGCGCCTCTATTAAAGTTGCTAGGTAAAAGTATGGGCTGTAAAACGCATAAGGTAAATAGTGATCAGCGTAGAACATTACATTTGGCCGCTGTTTTTGTTAATAATTTTACCAATCAATTATATCGGGTGGCTCATGAGATTACAGAGTCGGAAGGTGTAGAATTTGATATTTTAAAACCGCTTATTTTGGAAACTGCAAATAAGGTCCAGAATATTTCACCGTATTTAGCACAAACAGGTCCTGCTAAACGCAACGACAAAAAAACAATTAAAAAGCATTTAAAACTGCTTGAAAATGAACAGCATCAAGCTATCTATAAATTACTTACAGCGTCTATTAAAAAAACCCAAGGTGTTAGTAATAAAAAAGTAGTTAAAAACAAAACAAAATAGCTTGTTATGTATTTATTTATCAGCGTATTCAAGCTATAACGCATTTACTAATTAACCCAATAATTCACTAAATAAATTATGGAAACTAAAAGTTACAAAGAATATCTAGAACATATTACCACCTTTATATTTGATGTAGATGGTGTTTTAACGGATGGAACCGTAACCATTTTAACAACTGGTGAAATGCTCCGAAAAATGAACATTAAAGATGGCTACGCTTTAAAAACAGCAGTAAATAAGGGGTACAATATTTGTATAATTTCTGGCGGCACTAATGAAGGTGTTCGTATTAGGTTGGAAGGATTGGGTGTTACAGACGTATTTTTAGGCTCTCACGACAAAATCCAGCAGCTAAACGAATACCTGTCTCAAAACAACATCAAATTGGAAAATGTGTTATATATGGGTGACGATATCCCAGACTACCCCGTTATGAAACTTGTTGGTCTGCCTTGCTGTCCGCAAGATGCGGTTCCTGAGATTAAAGTAATTTCAAAATATATCTCGCATAAAAATGGCGGTTATGGTGCTGTTCGCGATGTAATTGAGCAAGTTTTAAAAGTTCAAGATAACTGGCAAGGTAATTTTGATGCCAAATATGACTAATTCGCATTTAAAGAATTAAAAAATTAACGCTCCTTTAATCACCTACTAACAAACAAGTATGCAAAGTATTTTATCACTAATTCGTTGGAAAAATTTACTCATGATTGCCTTGGTGCAATTACTTATTAAATATGCTTTGCTGGAGTCCTTTGGTGTAACCATTACTTTGAACGGGTTTGGGTTTTCATTACTTATAATAGCAACACTATGTTTAGCGGCTGGTGGTAATATTATAAATGATATTTTTGATCAAGATACAGATGCTGTTAACAAACCCAAAAAGGTAATTGTTGGTAAATCCATTTCTGAAAAAACGGCTTACAGTCTTTTTATTGGCTTTAATGTGGTTGGTGTGCTAATTGGTTTCTATTTATCCCATTTGGTTGGCCGCTCCGGATTCTTTGCCCTTTTTGTCATTGTTTCTGGATTACTATATATTTATGCTTCCTACTTAAAGCAAATGATATTAGTTGGTAATATTGTTATTTCGGCATTAATTGCTTTAAGTATTATTATGGTAGGGTTATTTGAATTATTACCAGCCATTACACCTCAAAATCAAGAAACACAACTCACTTTTTTTAAAATTATATTAGATTATGCCCTGTTTGCTTTCTGCATTAATTTAATAAGAGAATTAGTAAAAGACATTGAAGATATTGATGGCGACTACAAAGTTGGTATGAACACACTACCTATTGCTATTGGTCGTGCTCGTGCAACACATGTTACGTTGGCACTAACGTTTATTCCCTTGGCTGCCGTTATCTATTATGTCATAACATATCTATATCACAACTTATGGATTGTGGGTTATTTTTTAATTTTTATAATAGCGCCATTAATTTATGTCATAATCCGTTTGTTTCAAGCTAAGCTAAAATCGGACTATAATTTTATTAGTATTTTGCTTAAAATAATCATGCTCTTCGGAATGTTATCGCTGCTCATTTATAAATATAAACTTCTTGGATAATGCTCAACGAACAATTAAAAAACTTCAGACTTATTCTTGCTTCCGGCTCTCCGAGACGGCAGCAGTTTTTTAGGGAATTAGGCTTGGATTTTGAAATTATTCTAAAACCTATTAAAGAAGAATTCCCAGAACGTTTAAGCCATTTTGAAATCAGTGATTACTTGGCCCAGTTAAAATCCTTACCATTCAAAGCCGAATTAAATCCAAGCGACATTCTCATTACCAGTGACACCATAGTTTGGCACAATAATAAAGCGCTTGGAAAACCTAAAAATGCAGAAGATGCTTTTAATATGATTAAATCCATGAGCAATACAACGCATGAGGTAATTACTTCGGTTTGTTTTACTACCTCAGAAAAACAGAAAACTGTAAATGCTGTTACTAAAGTTACATTTAAAGCGTTAACAGAAGCGGAAATTAATTACTATATAAATACCTGTAAACCGTTTGATAAAGCGGGAGCTTACGGTATTCAAGAATGGATAGGGCAAATTGGTATTACCAAAATTGAAGGATCCTATTTTAATGTGGTTGGACTACCAACCCATGTTGTTTATCAAACCCTTCAGCAATTTATTTCTTCTTAAATATACCATAAATCGCATCTGTTTGTATGGTTTCTATGCTATCTTTGTACACTTAATGTGTTAATCAATTATGTTATTATTTATACAGTTTTTTAAAAATTATGAATCGGAAATTTTAGGAAGTATTATCCTTCTTTTAGTTTTATTAATTATTCGGTATATAGCCCGAAAATTAATTAAAAAAATTGGCCATAAAGCTGGAATTAATGATGCAAGAATTCATCTAATTTCAAGGTATGCCACGGCCACGCTTATTTTAATTTGGCTCCTAATAGAAACTATTATTTTCGGTGCTCAATTTGAAGAAATTGCGGTTGTTTTTTCATCCGTTTTTGCTGTCATAGGAATTGCGCTTTTTGCTATATGGTCTATTTTAAGCAATATTACATCCGGAATAATTATGTTTTTCAACTTTCCATATAAGGTTGGCGATAAAATAATGATTCACGATAAGGACTTCCCAATTGAGGCTATCATTGAGGATATTGCGGCGTTTCAACTGCATTTACGTTTGGATAATGGCGACTTGGTAACCTATCCAAACAACTTAATTCTACAAAAACCTGTTACGCTTCTAAAAAAGGATGCTATTGTTTTACCACAAGACGATGGCACTGATGCTGTATAATTTTTTCAAATAATTGTTGTAAATTTCAACATTATGGGTAAAAAAAGAACATCAAAGTATAAGAAACACGTTGGCAAATCGCCAGGAACTTTAATTTATACGGGAGATAAAACTGCACAAAAGCTTTTTATTGAGTCGTTTGATTATAATCCTGAATTTATCAATGAATTAGAACTTGAATTCATTGAGGACGCCTTTAAATTTAAGTCTACAGATTCCATTACTTGGATTAATATTAATGGCTTAAATCATATTGATGAAATTGAAAAAATAGGTGCGCATTACAATTTGCATCCCCTTGTATTAGAAGACATTGTCAATACGTCACAGCGACCAAAAATTGATGAATATGAAAATTACATTTTTGTATCCTTAAAAATGCTATATTATGATGTTGATGAAAATATTACTATAGAACAAGTCAGTTTTGTACTTGGAAAAAACTATGTACTAACTTTTCAGGAATCGGAAGGTGATGTTTTTGATACGGTTCGTGAACGATTGCGCGCCGGCAAAGGAAGAATCCGTACCATGGGTTCGGATTATTTACTGTATGCTTTAATAGACGCCGTGGTGGACCATTACTACATTGTTAGTGAAACCATGGGCAACAAAGTGGAAGATTTAGAGGATGTATTGTTTAGTGGGAATATTAAAGAAGATTTAAGTCAACAGGTATTAAGTCTTAAAAAGGAATTATTAAAAGTCCGTCGGTCTATTTTTCCCTTACGTGAAATAATTAGTCGTATTCTAAAAAGTGATAATACACTTATTCATAAAAAAACCATTCAGTTTTATGATGATGTATATGACCATATTATTCAATTATCCGACAGTATAGATATTTATCGCGAAATGATTTGGAGTTTAATGGATATGTACATGACCACTATTAGTAATAAAATGAATGAGGTCATGAAAGTACTGACTATTATCGCGACTATTTTTATCCCATTAACCTTTATAGCAGGTATTTATGGTATGAATTTCGATAATATGCCAGAACTTCATTTTGAAAATAGTTACTTTATACTATTGGGTATTATGTTCGTTATTTTTATTGGAATGGTTTACTACTTTAAACGCATGAAGTGGTTTTAATTTTCAACCATCCCTAAAATTTCTTGAAGAATAATTCTGGTATTAATCTACTTTAAAACCTAAAGCAATATAAGGCTGACCATAATTTATAACAGGACCCCCTGATCCATAGAAATTAGAACTTTGAAAAACCACGTTTCCTTCCGTTATTGGGTATGGAACGGGAGAAAAATCGGTTTTTCTATATATCCGTCCTATAGTTTCATTTAAATTACCATAACCTGGCAAAATTGTTCTTCTTACGGTAATCTCATCACCAGACGAAACTATTACAGGTGTAATGGCTTGATAATCTAATGCTGTTTGAGAAAATGTATGGGTGCCAGAATAAGATGCACCAGAAGTATTATTAATAACCTCCATAGTATAGCCACCCGCATAAGCCGTTGCATTTTGATACCCTACAGAACAAATTTCGCCATTTGCATTTATAATTATATCATATTCATGCGTTTCTAAATCCATGGTTTCATATAAATCATAATCAATATTGGTCGCGAACACGGAATTAATCAAATTATCTACATAACTGTTTTCACATACATTGTTAATTGGGTCGTTGTCATCATCACAAGATACCAGCGCTAAAAAGCAACATGTAAAAAGTAGTAAAAGTTTATTTGTTTTTAAATTTTTCATGATTATTAGTTTTATTGTTACAACCTGATATCAATAAAACTTCAATTTTGTTACCCTCCTATTTATAGTTTTCGTTTTACGCATCTCAAAAAGTTAGTAGAATTCCCGTATATCATTGCGTTAAAAAAAACTTAAAGCCAAACATCTTAATAAGTCTTTATTATATTTGGTCTTTTAGCCAAAAGCCATTATGATAAAACTAGTACGTTTCCTATTTTTAATTCTAATAAGTACCACGCATTCCTACGCACAGCAACCCAAAAAACCTAATAGTTCGGAAATTTACGAGTCCATAAAAAAACTCAATTTTTTAGGGTCGGTTTTATATGTTGCTGCACATCCCGATGATGAAAACACACGACTTATTTCCTATATGGCAAATAACGTCAAAGCAAGAACCGCCTATTTATCCTTAACACGTGGTGATGGAGGCCAAAACCTCATTGGTCCAGAAATTCGGGAGCTTTTAGGTGTTATAAGAACGCAAGAACTCTTAACAGCTAGAGCGATTGATGGTGGTGAACAATTGTTTACTCGTGCTAACGATTTCGGGTATTCCAAACATCCCGATGAAACGTTGGCTATTTGGAATAAAGAAGCAGTTTTAAGTGATGTGGTATTGGCTATTCGTCAATTTCAACCAGATATTATCATAAATCGTTTTGACCACAGAAGTCCAGGAAGTACCCATGGTCATCATACTAGTTCGGCTATGTTGAGTTTGGAGGCTTTTGATTTAGCAAATGATGCTTCAATCTATCCGAATCAATTACAAACAACGGAAACTTGGCAAGTTCAACGTGCGTTTTTCAATACATCATGGTGGTTTTATGGCAGTCAAGAGAAGTTTGATAGAGCCGATAAGAGTAATTTAATTGGCTTGGATACCGGCATCTATTTTCCTTCAAGCGGTTTGAGTAACCCGGAAATTGCAGCCTTAAGCAGAAGTCAGCATAAATCGCAAGGTTTCGGAAATACTGGAACACGTGGTACCGAAATGGAATATATTGAATTGATAAAAGGTACCATGCCAACCACTCCAACCAATTTATTTGAAGGTATTGATACCAGTTGGAATCGTGTAAAAGGTGGTGCCAAGATTGGCATTATTCTTAAAGAGGTGGAAGCCAATTACGATTTTAAAAACCCAGCTACTTCCCTTCCAAAGTTGGTTGAAGCCTATAATGCCATTCAAGCTTTAGAAAATACGCATTGGAAAATTATTAAAACCAAAGAGATTAAAGCCATTATTGCGGCTTGCGCTGGTTTATTTGTGGAGGCTGTGGCGGAAACGAATCAAGCTACATCCGGTGAAAGTATTCAACTAAATTTAGAAGCTATTAATAGAAGTCCAGCAAAAATGACGTTGGTGTCATTCACCAATCCAGATGGATTAGAAGTTCCGAAAGGCATTGAACTAAATGAAAATGAATCCATAAAAATTCAAGAAATTTTTCACATACCAAGTACCGATAATGCGCCTGTAACAACACCTTATTGGCTCATTGAAAAAGGAAGTTTAGGCATGTATAAAGTTTCTGATAAATCTCTAATCGGCAAACCGGAATCACCAGATTATTTCAATGTCACCTTTCATATTAATATTGCTGGAACAAACATTCCATTCACGAAGCCCGTTGTTTATAAAACCAACGATCCTGTGAAAGGAGAAGTTTATAAGCCTTTTGAAATCATCCCAGAAGCGTCGGCTAGAATTGCCGAAAAAGTCATCATTTTTGAAACCGTTAACACAAAAGATATTCCTGTACATGTAAAAGCTGGACACGATAATTTGGAAGGAATGGTCCACTTATCAGTTCCTGACGGTTGGCGCGTTTCACCCGAAAATCACCAAGTAACTATTAGCAATAAAGGTGAAGAACAAACGGTTTTATTTTCCGTAACGCCTCCCAACATTCAAAGTGAGGGATTCATAAAACCAATTATTACAATTAATGGGAACATCTATTCCAATGAACTAATTGAAATTGATTACGATCATATTCCTTACCAAACCGTTTTATTGCCAAGCGAAAGTAAAGTGGTTCGTTTAGATATAAAGAAAAAAGGCGAAAACATTGCCTATATTGCGGGTGCTGGCGATGTTGTTCCAGAAAGTTTACAACAAATTGGGTATAACGTGACTACTGTATCGCCTGATGACATTACGCCTGATAATTTAAAAGGCTTTGATGCTGTTGTTATCGGAATACGCGCATATAACACTGTTGAAACATTAAAATTTAAACAATCTGTTTTATTCGATTTTGTAAAGAATGGTGGTAATATGGTGGTTCAATATAACACGAGCCGCGGTTTGGTAACCGATGAGTTGGCGCCTTATACATTAGAATTATCTCGCGATCGTGTCACCGATGAGTTTGCGGATGTTAAATTTTTAGCACCCAATCATCCTGTTTTAAATGTCCCTAATAAAATAACCCAAACAGATTTTGAAAACTGGACGCAAGAGCGTGGACTATATTTCCCGGATAAATGGAGTACGGATTTTACACCAATTTTATCCATGCATGATAAAGGGGAGTCAGCCAAAAAAGGAAGTTTATTAGTGGCGCAATACGGAAAAGGCTACTACATCTATACAGGCTTGAGTTTCTTTAGGGAATTTCCTGCTGGAGTTTCCGGTGCGTATCGCTTATTTGCAAATATTTTATCTTTAGGAAAATAAAACCGAAAAATTAAAAACCATGAAGCAAGAAAAATACAAATGGGAAAAAATGTATACAATTTTACTCGTTGCTAATGCACTTTATATTTTAGCGTTTTATTTCATCATGCAAGCCTTTTAACTATGCAAACTCTCGACTGGATTGTATTATCCATTACTTTAATTACAATTGTTGCTTACGGAACCTATCAAACGCGTGGCAGTAAAAATGTTCAAGATTTTTTAAAAGGTGGTAATAGCTCTAAATGGTGGACTATTGGTCTGTCGGTCATGGCAACCCAAGCCAGTGCAATTACGTTTTTATCCACTCCAGGTCAAGCTTTTAATGACGGAATGGGTTTTGTGCAATTCTATTTCGGACTGCCAATTGCCATGATTGTCATATGTATGGTATTTATTCCTTTGTATCACAGACTTAATGTATACACTGCTTATGAATTTCTTGAAAATCGTTTCGATTTAAAAACCAGAACATTAACAGCCATTTTATTTCTTATTCAGCGTGGTTTAGCTGCTGGTATTACCATTTTTGCGCCAGCCATTATTTTATCAGTTGTATTAGGTTGGAATTTGTTACTACTCAATATTATAATCGGAATTCTTGTTATTATTTATACCGTTTCTGGTGGTACTAAAGCGGTCAATGTAACCCAGAAACACCAGATGGTTGTTATTTTTACAGGAATGATTATCGCTTTTATTCTTATTGTAAATAAACTTCCAGAAAATATCACCTTTAGCAACGCTTTGGATATTGCTGGTGCAAGCGGTAAAATGGAGATTTTAGATTTCTCTTTCGACCTCAATAACCGCTATACATTTTGGAGTGGTATTATTGGAGGTACGTTTTTGATGCTTTCCTACTTCGGTACAGACCAAAGTCAAGTACAACGCTATTTGTCTGGAAAATCTGTTCGTGAAATGCAATTGGGACTAATGTTCAACGGACTTTTTAAAATACCCATGCAGTTTTTTATACTGTTAGTGGGTGTTATGGTGTTTGTGTTTTATCAATTTAATAAAGCGCCAATTAACTTTAATCCTGTAGCAACGGAAGTGGTATTAAATACCCAGTATGCTGAAGAATACCAAGAGCTGCAAACGGAACAAGATGCCATTTACGATACCAAACAAGTATTAATTGCCGATTTTATAGCCAATAAAAATGAAGCTTCCATTGCAGGCGTGGCTTCCGCAAACGCCAAAAATGATAGTATTCGTGCGCGTGCGCGATATTTAATTGATAAAGCTGGCGAAACTAAAGGCGTAAAAGTGGAAAGTAATGATAAGGATTATGTGTTTATCAATTTTATTTTAAACAACCTACCGCGTGGTTTAATTGGGCTGTTATTAGCCGTTATATTAAGTGCAGCTATGTCTAGCACATCTAGTGAATTAAACGCTTTGGCTTCCACAACAACAATTGATTTATTTAAAAGAAACACCCGCGAAAGAACCGATACGGAAATGGTAAAAGTGTCACGTTGGTTTACATTAGGTTGGGGAATTATAGCTATTCTCGTTGCTTGTGTCGCCAATCTTGCCGAAAACTTAATTCAGTTAGTTAATATTATTGGATCCATTTTCTACGGAAATGTTCTAGGTATTTTCCTGTTAGCCTTTTTTGTAAAAGCCGTTAAAGGTCGTGCTGTTTTTATTGCCGCTATTATAACTCAAATTTTGGTAATCTCTTTGTTTTTGCTAGATCTGTATGAATACATTAATTTACCATTCTTATGGTTGAATTTTGTTGGCTGTGCCATTGTAGTGGCTATTGCTATCATGATTCAGTTTACGAACAAAAATAGAATTTAAAGCATTAATAATCTATCTCCTTTTTGTATTCTAATTGTCTCGTTCTTACAACCTTTTGTCAAATAAAATTGTCAATATGTAAAGTTTATTTTGTATTTGAATTGTCAATTTTAAATCGGACAATTATGAAAACTAATTATTTATTGCCACACAAGTACAAGGTGTTTGGTTGGGTATTACTTGTTCTTGGACTAATTTCAGGCCTCTTTTTATATGCCACAGATATGGATCCTGATATAATAAAACTAAACGTTTTAAGCATTTATAATGATGATAGTCTATTTACAGGAACAGAAGAAGGTTGGTTTAAAATTATAAAGAATGGAATCGTTGATGAACTTTCAGCACTCGCTATCATTATTGGTGGCTTACTAATTGGTTTCACCAAAGAGAAAATAGAAGATGAATTTATTTACCAACTCCGAACCGAATCGCTAGTTTGGGCGATAATTGTAAATTATACCATTTTAGCGTTTGCTGTCTTTTTTGTTTATGATATGCTATTTTTTAACGTGATGATATTTAGTATGTTTACACCGCTTTTCATTTTTATTATTCGTTTCAATTTTCTAAAATTAAAATCCACTACCCATGACGAATAGCTTAAAAATAGAGCGTGCCAGGCATAACATGACCCAAGCAGATTTGGTTGTAGCTATCAGCGTTTCCAGACAATCCATAAATGCCATGGAAAAAAACAAGTATGTACCATCTACGGTTTTAGCTTTAAAGTTAGCCCGACTCTTTAAAAAACCTGTTGAGGAATTGTTTCAATTAGAAAGTACGGATTAAGCATAAAAAAAACGACTTGCTATTACCAAGTCGTTTTTTTGTTAAAGTAGGCATTTCATTTAAATGCAGTTTTTATAATACTGTAATGCAGATAAAACATCCTCCTTTTTTTCAATAGGTTCGGAAGCCATGACCACCGAATTACAATTAGAAAAATAAGCATTCACATTTTTGCGAAAATAGTTTAAACCACGTGTAGCGCTTACTAATTCAGAGGCTTGCTTTTCACCTTCGCGTTGTACATATATTTCATTAAAGTTTGATGAAAACCAAACACCAACAGTTGATGCATGATTAACCTGCATGCTACGCGCATAAATAGTTAAATCACCAATAGTTTCAACTTCACGAAAAAGTGCTAGTTTTTTATCCACGATAATATTCACATACTTTACCGTACCATCTGTCCGAGAGGTCAAATAAACAAAAGCTATTTCGTGATCCTTAAACCGCGTTGTTTTGGCGTCTTTATTAGCTCTAAAAGCAACCTTATTAGCACCGATTCGTATCGATTTTGTTGGTTGCGGGATTTTAACTTGTCCCTTTTTTACGCTTCCATTTACCAAGTGTAACTCGCCCGATAACCATTCGGCTTCTTGAGAGTAGCTTTGTAAAGATAGTACCAATAGTGCAAATAGTGAGGTGAGTCGTAAAACCATATATTAGTTAGCTCCCCATTCTTTTAATGATTCCTCATTAAATTTTACATATTGCATGTTACCCGCAGCTTTAGAACCTTCTAAAGATTTTTTAGCTAATTCAATAGCACCTTTGGTATCACCCGCTTTGGCATATATTAAAGCTTGTTGTCTTACTTGGTAATACGCAGGGCTATCCATCATACTCATAGCTTTATCAATCCATTCTTTAGCTTGCTTAATATCTTTTCCTTCATTTAAGTAATAAACAGCAGAGGCATAATAATCAGTGGCTTTTGGCGTTCCGTTTAAAGCGTCATTTATAGAGGCTAACACTTTATCATCCGTAGGAACCGTGAAAGGTATACCGATATAAGTGTTTTCCCACATCATTTCTAATCTAGCACTTCCTGTTTTAATATCATTAATATCTATAGTAAATGTTTCAACCGTGAATGGAATTTTCTCCACTTTTACTTTTGCAATTGCAGCAACTAAACTTTCATCCCATTTTTCAGGTGTTCCCCAATTGTTAGTGTCTGAATAAAAATACACTTCCCACATAGATTCTCCAGGCTTTGTAAAAATAGCGTAAGAACCTGCTTTTAATTCGTAATCGTTAATAGTTACAGGGTCACTAAATGTAATGATGGTGTTTTTGTTAGCACCAGTACGCCACATTTTGTCATAAGCTTCAAGTCCTCCAAATATTTTTCGTCCTTTAACTCCTGGACGCGAATATTCAATCGTTACATCTGTTAATCCAACCTTCTGCTCCACTTTACTAAATGGACTAGATTCTGGTGTTGTTACTTGTGCTTGTATGCTAAATGTTAACACAAAAGCTGCTAAAATTAGTATTGCTTTTTTCATAGTAATTAAAATTAAATTGATTTATTTTTTATAGTCCACAAAAATACGATTAAACAGTCAAAAGCTTGTTAACTAAAGTATAAATTAATAACTAGTCCTTAAAGTTCCATTTACTATAAACACTGCGCTGAATTTGTCCAAAATTTTCTAAATGGTTTACATATTGATCGGTAGTTAATATCCCTTTTAATTCCTCATTCATTTTACCAACCAATATATTAAACTGCTCATGTATTTCATCACGGGTATACGTTTTGTCCGAATCATTTAAGCGACTCATATCAAACACATATTTATTTACAATACGATCGTAATCATCACGAAGCTCTGCTGATAATTTCATATCATTTACGCGATCATAAAACCAACGCTGCATATTTGCTCGCTCCTCTACCGAATAAAGCGTATCTACTTTTACTTGCTGAAGTTCCGATTCTTTTACTGATTTGTTTTGAGCAAAACTCATGTTTGCTACTAATAAAAAAATACCTATGTAGAGTATTTGACTTGTTTTCATAATTGTTAAGTTTTCTTTAACAAATATACTATTTTTTCGCTTTGCGGATACACTAAAATACGAATTCGAAAAAATATTGTTTACCTTTCCTGTGAATTAGTTAAACGTTTTGTATCTTTA
>NZ_JBLXHU010000012.1:0-45465 GCF_048259285.1 Bizionia sp.
CATTTCTACCCTTTTACAAACTTTTATTCATGTTTTTTTGAAATAATTTTCTTCTTGCACTGTATCAAGTGGTTACACATAACATTTTTACTAGTATAAATAGGTAATATTACCTTAGGCGCAGGATTTGTTTAAATCAGGTATTCTTTTTTGTCCAGTTACAAATCCAAATCAACGTATATATCGGGTAATATTATATTGTAATTATTACGTATTTATAGGAAGAAGTTCCAGACATAACCTATTATATAAGGTAGCGGCTTTACTAATTAGTTTTTAAATTTATACCTATATATATATTGTATGTAAAAATTTATCCTGTTATATTTGTCCTTTCATAATTACATACTATATAATGATAGATATTACATTGCCAGATGGCAGTATTAAGTCAGTTGAGAAGGGAACAACTTCCATGGACGTTGCAAAAAGCATTAGCGAAGGATTAGCTAGAAACGTTATTTCTGCAAAATTTAATGATACGGTTGTAGAAACCAAAACCCCATTAACAACAGACGGTACTCTTGTTTTATACACCTGGAACGATGATGAGGGTAAAAAAGCATTTTGGCATTCATCCGCACATATATTAGCTCAAGCAATTGAAACACTCTACCCTACTGCTAAGTTATGGGTTGGTCCGGCAATTGAAAATGGTTTTTATTATGATATTGATTTAGGAGAAGAAACCATATCTGATAAAGATTTTAAGCGTATTGAAGATAAGATGTTAGAAATAGCACGTGGAAAACATGAATTCAATATGCGGGAAGTTTCCAAACTAGAAGCGCTATCTTATTATAGAGATAAAAACAATTATAAATTAGATTTAATAGGGAACTTGGAAGATGGCACAATTACATTTTGCGATCATGACACATTTACAGATTTATGTCGTGGTGGCCATATTCCTAATACCGGAATTGTCAAAGCCGTTAAAATATTAAGTGTTGCTGGCGCTTATTGGAAAGGTGACGAAAACAATAAACAATTAACACGTGTTTATGGGATTTCATTTCCTAAACAAAAGGAATTAACAGAGTACCTTCACTTATTAGAAGAAGCAAAAAAACGCGATCATAGAAAGCTTGGAAAAGAGCTTGAACTTTTTACATTCTCCCAAAAAGTAGGTCAAGGTTTACCATTGTGGTTACCAAAAGGAGCTGCATTGCGGGAGCGTTTAGAGAATTTTCTTAAAAATGCGCAGAAAAAAGCTGGTTATGAAATGGTTGTTACACCGCATATTGGACAGAAAGAACTTTACGAAACATCTGGACACTATGAGAAATATGGTGAAGATAGCTTTCAACCTATACTAACACCTAAAGATGGCGAAGAGTTTTTATTGAAACCCATGAATTGCCCACACCACTGTGAGATATACAATAGTTTTCAGTGGTCTTATAAAGACTTACCAAAACGGTTTGCTGAATTTGGAACCGTTTATAGATATGAGCAAAGTGGAGAGTTACATGGCTTAACACGTGTAAGAGGTTTTACTCAAGATGATGCGCACATATTTTGTACGCCAGACCAATTAGATAAAGAGTTTAAAGATGTTATTGATTTAGTATTGTATGTATTTGGATCTTTAGGGTTTGATAACTTCACAGCACAAGTATCTTTACGCGATCCTGAAAATCCTGAAAAATATATTGGAAGTAATGAGAATTGGGAAAAAGCAGAAGCCGCTATTTTAAATGCCGCCAAGGACAAAAACTTAAATTATGTTGTAGAAACAGGCGAAGCTGCTTTTTATGGTCCAAAATTAGATTTTATGGTTAAAGATGCCCTTGGAAGACAATGGCAACTAGGCACCATTCAAGTCGATTATAATTTACCAGAACGATTTGAATTAACCTATAAAGGCAGTGACAACGAGCTACACAGACCCGTCATGATTCACCGTGCGCCTTTTGGTAGCATGGAAAGATTTGTAGCTATTTTACTAGAACACACCGCAGGTAACTTCCCATTGTGGTTGGTGCCTGAACAAGTAATTGTGTTATCTATTAGTGAAAAATATGAAAAATACGCGAAAAAAGTTTTAAATTCGCTAGAAAATGACGAAATTCGCGCCCTAATTGACAATAGAAACGAAACGATGGGTAAGAAAATTCGGGAAGCCGAAATGAAGAAGATCCCATATATGATTATTGTTGGTGAGAACGAAGAACAAGAAAATAAAATTTCTGTTCGTCAGCATGGAGGTGAAGATCTTGGCATGATTTCTGTACAAGGGTTTACTGAATTGTTGAACAAAGAAGTCAATAAAACATTAAAGAAATTTTAATAAAAAATAAGTTAAACTAAAATTATAAGGCCATAGCAATACGTAGAAGAAGACAAGCTCCTCGTCGAGTAAATCAAGAAGATCAGCACAAAATCAACACTAAAATTAGGGTTGAAAAAGTGCGTTTAGTAGGTGACAATGTTGAAGTAGGTGTCTACCCAACAAAAGAAGCATTGGCAATAGCTGATGAGCAAGGGCTTGACCTTGTTGAAATATCGCCAAAAGCAGATCCTCCTGTTTGTAAAGTGATGGATTATAAAAAGTTTCTTTACGAACAAAAGAAACGTGAAAAGGTTTTAAAAGCGAAAGCTTCAAAAGTTGTTGTAAAAGAAATTCGTTTTGGTCCTCAAACTGATGATCATGATTACGAGTTTAAAAAGAAACATGCCGAGAAGTTTTTGCAAGAAGGTGCAAAGCTAAAAGCTTTTGTATTTTTTAAAGGCCGATCCATTGTTTTTAAAGAACAAGGACAAATTCTATTATTGCGTTTAGCGCAAGATTTAGAAGATTTAGGCAAAGTAGAACAAATGCCGAAGCTGGAAGGTAAACGAATGACGATGTTTATTGCTCCAAAAAAATCAAAATAACAAAAATGCTGTTCTCGACGCTTCGAGACAGATTGAAGATAGTAAGCGAAATAACTTAAACTAGGAAGAAAAATGCCTAAAATGAAAACCAAATCTAGTGCCAAGAAAAGATTTAAAATTACTGGTACTGGTAAAATTAAAAGAAAGCACGCTTTTAAGAGTCACATCTTAACAAAGAAATCTAAAAAGCGTAAGTTAGCATTAACTCATAGTACGTTAGTACATGACAATGATGTTAACAGCATTAAGGAACAATTACGATTAAAATAATTGTAAAAACGTTCGGTTAGAATTATTTATAAACCCTGGAGTTAGGCTCAAAAAAGTATCTGAAAAAGATCGCCTACTACAAAAAAATTTAAAATTATGCCAAGATCAGTAAATTCTGTTGCCAAAAGAGCCAGAAGAAAAAAGGTGCTTAAACAAGCAAAAGGTTACTTCGGACGTCGTAAAAACGTTTGGACAGTAGCAAAAAATGCGGTTGATAAAGCGATGCAATATTCGTACAGAGACCGTAGAGTTAAAAAGAGAACATTCCGTACATTATGGATCCAACGTATTAACGCTGGAGCTAGACAACATGGTATGTCTTACTCACAGTTTATGGGTAAAATGAAAGCTAACAATATCGAATTAAATCGTAAAGTTTTAGCTGATTTAGCCATGAATAACCCAGATGCATTTGCAGCTGTAGTAAAGAAAGTAAAGTAAGGCGTTTCGCCTATTGTAAAACATATTTCGCTTATAAAAAATCCGATTCTTAATTGAATCGGATTTTTTTATGCTTTAAAATAAAAACAGCGAAATCCAAAACTGAATATCGCTGCCTCATGCTAATTAATCAAATCCCTTAATTTAATTAATGTTGAGTATTTAAACCCATGATAAATTGACTGTAATAGCTTTACAGAACTAAACTATAACTAATTTTACTCCTCACAAAAAAGACGTTTTGAAATGCAGCACTTTGTATGTGAATGCAATATAACACGGCTTTTCATATTTCTATTTTATAATATATCACATAGAGGCATTCATAAAAAAAACAGCGATATCAATTCTGATAGTCGCTGTTTTCAACTTAACCTAAATAGCCTGTTTAATTATTGAGTTCATTAGTACTTTATAACTCTTTTAATAATTTCGTTTTGATTTACTTCTATTTTTAAAAGATAAACACCATCCTCATAGTTGCTCAAATCAATGATAGATTTCGTGGTCGTTTCTGTTGTATTCAATAATAACCTTCCGTTCAAATCATAAAGTGAAATTTTTGATTCCAATGCATTCGGAAAGCTAATGGAAACATTACCACTTGTTGGGTTTGGATACACGTGAATATTTTTTAAAGCTTCCACCTCTTCTAAACCTAAAGTTTCTTGAACATTTACAACAATTTCTACACGTGCACTTTCGCATCCATTTGCATTTGTACTAGCTACCCAATAGGATGCTGATCCAACTGTAGATGTATCTGGTGTAGGAGCTGTTGTTGAACCAGTCCCTCCAGTTTCTGTTGTGTACCATAATAAACCTGTACCATTAGAACCTGTTGTTGCTGTTAGAGGAGTTGCTGTATCGTTTTGGGTATACGTTACTGGAGTCGTAACTGTCGCTTCAGAAGGAATTATTGAACCTGTTGTTACAGGAGAACCTGCTAACCAGTTAGATGTGCTTCCTGTTAAAGTAAAATTGTTTAAGGTTCCATTGTTAGCATTTGCTGTATGGTCTGTTAATGTCGTTTCAGAAGTGTTATCTTCTGAGTCAAGCCCTTGGTTAAAATTGTAATACGCAACTAAACCTGTTTCAGTGCCATCTAATTCACAATCTTTTGAACCATTTATTTGTTCTGCTGTTCTAGTAACATTCCAAATACGGATATCATCCATATTACCTGTAAAAAAACGACCAGGATATATTGGATTGTTTCCTATTAACACCGTCTGTGCATTGTTATTAATAATACCAGAAGCGGGAGCTTGAGTTTCTAATACACCATCTATATAAATCTTAATAGCGTTACCACCAAAAGTTGCAGCTATATGATGCCAATTACCATCGTTTATATTTGAAATTGAATTAATTTCTTGTACAGGTGTTACGCCGCTACATGTAAAATTCACAGTTCCTGAATCATTTAAATGCAACCTCCAACTATCATCCCCTTTTACCACTAAAGCATCCCATTGTTGCGGCATCACGCTTGAATTCACCCAAAGCTCTACAGTCATTTGATTTGTAAAATCGAAATTGGCCTCATTTGGAATACTAAGCTGATCATTAACACCGTCAAAATTTAAATGGGTTGCTGGTGGTGGTGGTAAAATAGTCCCAAAATTTTGCCAAACTGGTGCTGCTTGATAAGTTGCTACTGTTCCAGCAGGAACATTTAAAGTTGCCATACCAATATTTACACCTGTAAAAACATTGCTATTAATAGACAACGGTGTTACCCATTCGACTGTAACCGAGGTCAAAGTATTACAAAATTCAAATGCATTAATACTAATATTTGTGACTGAACTAGGAATAACCACAGAAGTTAAACTAAAACACGCATTAAATGAAAGCTGTCCAATACTTGTAACAGAATCCCCCATGTCTACAGCGGATAAATTTGTACAAAATCGAAACGCACTATTCCTTATTTCAGTAACGGTATTTGGTATTGTAATTGAAGTTAAAGTGGTGCTATTTTGAAACGCAGCATCTAAAATTGAAACGACAGTATAAGTAACACCAGCGTTTTGAACTGTTGAAGGAACTATTAATTCCCCCACATAACTTGCAGACGAAGTAACACCCACTGTATTGTTAGTTGTTGAAATAACAGAATAATTAACGCCACCTACAGAAAAGGTTTGAGCGGAAGCTGCAGTTACAAACAATACAGCAAAAATTAAAAGTAATTTTAGTTTCATAAAAAATTTAGTTTGAATTAATTGTCGACCAAAACTAAATTTTTATCCATGAACTGCAAATAAACAGGGATGAAATACAGTTGTTTGTATGTAAAATACTACTTAAAGCCTTTTATATAGGTTCGGGATAATGGAATTTCTACATCATTAACAAATACGGAAGAGGCTGTTATACGAAGCACTTTACTTTTATTTACAACATATGACCGATGGGTTTGTTTAAATATATCTGATGGTAATTGTTTAAAAATAGTACTTAAGGACTGCCTAATTGTATATTTTTTAGAAGTTGTATAAATATTACTATAATTACCGTCAGCCATAATGTATTTAATAGCATCATATTCTAAATTCACAATGTCATATCCATCTTTAAACTGAAAACTTTGCTTTTGTTTTTTCTGAATAGCTAAACTAATGGATGCCAAAACATCTACTTTTTTAATGGGTTTTGTTAAATAAGCATCTGGATTCGTTTTTAAGGCTTCATTCATTAATGCAAAATCAGACTGTCCTGTGATAAAAATAACCGTTGCGTTCGTGTTTTTAGATTTTGATAATTCAATCCCGTCATTAAAACCACTTAAGTTGATATCCATTAAAATAATATCTGGTAGAAAGGAAGCCATTTCATGTAAAGCGGAGTTCTTATCGTGAACTATTTTTAAATTAGAAAATTGTTCATCCTGTAACAAATCAGCAATATATTCCGCTATAATCACATCATCCTCTACAATAAGGACTTTAGTGTTTTGGTAACTAGTCATTAGTAATGTGTTTTTCAAATGAAAAAGAGAACCCATTATCGGTTTCTATTTGATACTCTATTTTTAACTGACGGCAAATTTTATCAATTAGTTTTGGCTTGACCTCTTTATTTTTTTCGCGTGAACCTGTATCGGAATAATTAAAATACATCCTGTTTTCTTTGTGAGTCAATCTGAAATTTACCGTTTTACTGTCTTCCTTATCAAAGGCATGTTTAATGGAATTGATACACAACTCTGAAAGCAGTAAGCCAAAATACATGGCATGATCTGAAGAAATATCAACAGAATCGATTTTAAAATCGGTTTGAATATCGTTCTCCTTAAAGACCTCGAAGAAGCTAACTTTTACATCATTCAAATAGTTTGCAACATCTACTTTACTTTTATCCCTATTTTTATACAAATGCTTATGCAAGGTTGAAATAGCATCTACTTTTGTTAATATACTTTTAAGCTGGAACGCATTGTCTGGTGATGATTTTTTTAACTGATCTGAAATAAGAATAACAACAAGTTGTAAGTTGTTATTAATTCGGTGATTGGCTTCGCTTAATAAAAACTCATTTTCTTGTGACAGTAATTGTAACTTTCTGTTGCTCTTTTTTGTTTTTTGTAGAAAATAGGTGATCATTAATGTTACAACAATTGCTATTAAAAACAACCCCAATATAATATAAAGATTAATTTTATTCGAAGCTAATTCTTTATTTTTGTTTTTAATTTCAAGGTTACTAATTTTAATTTGATTTTCCTTTTCTGTAAGTTTATACTTTTCCTCAAGTTCAAATAAAAATTTATCATGCTCTTTTCTGTTATATGCATCTGTAAGCACCATACGATAGAGCAAATAATCGTATGCTTTTACATTATTACCTAGCTTTTTATAGGTTTCGTAAACGTTTATCGTTACAATTATTTCATTAAATAATAAGTCGTTGGCTTTTGTAAAATCTATAGCCTCCAACCCTATTTGTAAGGCTTTTTCTAATTGATTATCTTTAATTAAAGCATTGGTATAATTAATATAAACATCAGCTTGATGTTGTACCAAATTATTATTCTTGGCATATTCTAATAAATCTTTAAAATGGGTAATGGCTCCTTTTACATCTCCGCGCCGCTCATAAACACTAGCTAATTCTAATTTTGAATAAAATATATTACCCTTGTGATTTACCTTTTCTGCCAATTTTAAAGATTTATTAGCGTAAATCACAACGGAATCTAAATATCCAAAATGCTGAGAGAAAAGTGCTGCTTTTCGACCATAATAACTGGATAAATAATAATCGGCAATTGGGTTGTTTCTTTTTAAAATTTCGGCTTTGAGCTGATGATCTAATGCCTCTGAATAAAGTCCTCTTTTTCTATAAAACTCCATCATTTTAACATGATACAGGAATTTTAATTGGAGATCTTCTATTCGTTCAATCTCCTCATAGGCCTCCATTAAATACGCATTGGTTTTTTTAAAATCCAATTTCAATTTATAGGTATCGGCTAATCCTATTAGTAATTTTATTTTTTGTTCTGGACTTTGAGGTTCGGTTAAATGAGAATTATAAAACGAAATAGCATCATCCAACTTGTTTTCATAAATCAGGTTTTGACCATAACTTATAATGGAATCATTTTGAGAAAATGATAATAGCGAAAAAAGTAAAAAAAGAAAAGCGATAGTATGCTTCATTCTAGGTCTTTTGTTTCTTTTTCCTAGCGGCTGGAAATAGCACGTTATTAAGAATTAATCGGTATCCAGGTGATGTTGGATATAAGTCCAATTCCGTTTTCGGATCACCAACTTTATGGGTATAATCCTCGGGATCATGACCACCATAAAAGGTAAAAAAACCTTTCCCTTTAACTCCATGTATGTATTTGGCTTCTCCATTGGTTTTGTTTTCACCTAAAACTAACACATTTGCCTTTATTTGATCTCGACTATACGAGGTAGTTTGTCCCATAAAGCCTTTAACTAAAGCTGTATGATTTTGATTTAACATAGTTGGAATTGGATCCCATTTTGCCGAAAAATCCATTAACGTAAAATAATCCGTCATCTTTGGTATTCTACGTTTTGTTGTCATATCAATAGAGGAGAACTCATAGACGTTAGGATCCCTTTCTAAAATATAGTCTTTAAATGCGAAGGTTCTAGCATAATCAATTTTACTTTGATAGTTAGCATCACTAGGGTCGCCATCAAACATGGGTTCGCAAATATCAACACCATCGGCAGATAATGCAATATCAAAACTATCCGTAGCACTACACATGGCAAACATAAACCCACCGCCAATAACATAATCTCTAATCTTGTTGGCAACCGCTAATTTCTGATTGGAAACCTTATCATAGCCTAGCCGTTTTGCCAGAGCTTCGGCAGCTTTCTTTTCTTCAATATACCAAGAAACCGCTTTGTAGTTGGCGTAAAACTTTCCGTATTGCCCAGTAAAATCTTCATGATGTAAATGCAACCAGTCATATAATAACAAGGCATCATTCAATACTTCCTCATCATAAATGGTTTCATAAGGAATTTCAGCATAGGTTAAAACCATAGTTACGGCATCATCCCAAGGTAAATTCCCTTTTGGTGAATACACAGCAATTTTGGGTGCTTTTTCAAGCACAACGGATTCCATATTTTTACTCGGACTACTAATTTCTGTAAGAATAGCTTCTGCTTTAGAATCCGAAAGAACTTCAAAGGATACACCACGAATTTGACATTCCCGACGAATGCGTTCCGTATCTGGAAGCAAAAAGGATCCACCTCTGTAATTCAACAACCAATTTACTTTTAGTTGATTATCCAAAGTCCAATAGGTAATACCGTAAGCCTTCAGATGATTTTTCTGGCCTTCGGCATCCATAGGAATTAAAATATAGGATGCAAAACTATTTAAGGTGAACAAAAACAGCAAGAGAACGGTTAACTTTTTCATAGTTGAAAGATACTGAAAATATAGACCTTTCAAATTAATTTAAAATAATTTTAACCTCAATAATGGTCTAGTTTTTACCTGATAATAAATTAGCAATTACTTTAGTACTTTCAAACTGTTCCAACATGATTTTTAAGAAAACAGTGATTGGAATAGCCATAATTAAACCTGGAACTCCCCAGATATAGCCCCAAAGCATAAGCATAACTAAAACAGTTATAACGTTTAATGAAAACGATTTCCCCATAAAAATCGGTTCAAGTATAGAACCAAAAAGAACCTGAACACCTGTTATTGAAACCACAAAGAAGAATAAAATGCTCGTAGGATCTAACTCAATAAAGGCAAATGCTGATAATAAAACCACGGTAATAATGGAACCTACCATTTGTACAAAATTTATTAAAAACGCAAATAATCCCCAGAATATGGGAAAGCTAACATCAAAAAACAGACAGGCCAAACCGGTTCCAATTCCAGTGGCTAAACTAACGGCAAATTTAACTTTGACAAACGTTATTAAATCATTTTCAATTTTAATAAAGGTTTTTACAGAGGTGTGTTTCAGTTTAAGTAAAGTGTTGTTCAGTACTTTTTGAATATTAATAGACTCGGCTAGCCATAAGACAACAAAAAATATGGTCATTAAAATCATCGTTAAAGTTTTCCGAACAAAATCAATAGTAACCCCAATTGTTTCCTCGTGAATGAATTTTTTAAAGAAGCTTTCTTTACTATCAACCTCAATTCCAAAGGTTTCATTCCCCATAAGTAAAAGGGCATCAAATTTTTCTTCAGCCTTTACAAAAAATTCCGTTTCCGAATTTAAGATTTCACGACCTGAAACTTTAACGAGTTCCAGACCAATTTTTAAACCAATAGCTATTAAGAGAACCACTATTATTATGCTTATTGCTCTTGGAATTTTCTTTCTACCTAACCAACGCATGAGCGGTAAAAATAGTAAGGCAATAAACATGGAGAAAATCAACGGAATAAATATAAACGAAAGTATTTTCAGTAAAAAAAACACCAACGGAATTACGATGATGGATAATAATATATTTGTAGTACGCAACTGGTTCATATAAAAGCCACAATTAAATGGAATTGCAAAATTAAGTCAAAAACATGGTATGCCTGCTAAAAGTTAGGACAATTTTAAGTTTTTAAAATTAGAAAGAAAATGTTTAAAATGAGTTGCGCCAATCCGTCGAGTTTAAAAAGGAACATCATTATCATCTGGAGCACCAAAGGCATCATTAGGCGATGGAAAATGGTCTGCTTTAAATGTGTTATCATTTGCGGCCTCGTTCATTTTGGAATGAAATTCATGATCAAATGGCGTATCAAAATCATCTAAATTATCAAACTTACCAAGATTACCAATAAATTTCAGCCGGATGTTATCCAATCCACCGTTTCTGTGTTTGGCAATAATAAATTCGGCCTGACCTTCTGTTGGCGAACGTTCATCATCATCCCATTCATCAATTTTATAATATTCTGGACGGTAAATAAAACTCACAATATCCGCATCCTGCTCAATAGCACCAGATTCACGTAAATCTGATAGTAACGGGCGTTTACTTCCACCACGCGTTTCAACAGCACGCGATAATTGAGATAAAGCAATTACTGGTACACTTAATTCTTTAGCCAAAGCTTTTAAGTTTCGAGAAATTGTAGAAATTTCTTGTTCACGGTTTCCGCCTTTCTGACTTCCTCCGGCCGTCATTAATTGTAAATAATCCACCATGATTAATTTAATACCATGTTGAGATGCTAAACGTCTGGCTTTTGCTCGTAAATCGAAAATAGAAAGGGATGGTGTATCATCAATAAACAAAGGTGCTTTTTCCAGACCCTTAACTTTTACGTTTAATTGTTCCCACTCGTGCTTTTCTAGTTTACCTGTACGTAATTTCTCTGAAGACAAACCTGTTTCACTCGAAATTAAACGCATAATTAATTGTACTGAAGCCATCTCTAAAGAAAAGAAAGCCACAGGAATATTTTGATCTACAGCAATATTTCTGGCCATAGATAAGGTTAAAGCGGTTTTACCCATACCAGGACGGGCTGCCACGATAATTAAATCACTTTCTTGCCATCCCGAAGTTAACTTATCCAATTTGGTAAAACCTGTTGGAATACCACTTAAGCCGTCTTTATTAGAAATTTCTTCAATTTTTTTCTTGGCTTGAATTACCAAACTTTGAGCGGTTTCACTGGATTTTTTAATATTTCCTTGTGTGACTTCGTATAATTTAGCTTCCGCTTTATCTAATAAATCAAAAACATCTTGCGTTTCGTCGTATGAATCTTCTATAATTTCACTCGAAATTTTTATTAAACTTCGTTGAATAAATTTCTGTAAAATAATACGGGCATGGAACTCAATATGTGCAGAAGATGACACTTTTTGTGTAAGCGAAATCAGGTAAAAATCGCCACCAGCAACATCCAGTTTTAAATTTTTCTTTAACTGACTTGAAACGGTTAATAAGTCAATGGGCTCACTATTTTCAAATAACTGAAAAATGGCTTCAAAAATATGTTGATGTGCTTCTTTATAGAATGCATCAGGACTCAAAATATCAATAACCTCATCAACACCTTTTTTGTCAATCATCATAGCGCCAAGAACAACTTCCTCTAAATCAATAGCTTGCGGTGGTATTTTACCTTTTTCAAGACTGATTAAAGTGCTTTTGTCTACGGGATATCCCTTTATTTGATTCGGTTGTTTCATAGGAGCGAAAGTAATTAAAAGGTTGCTATAATGATAGCAGTTTTAGAGTTTCGTTGTTAACCATAAGTTAACAATTTAACTGTTAATAAGTCGATTATATTGTTAATAAGCATAAAAAAATCTGAAATAAAAAATTTCAGATTTTAAAGTTGTATAGTATGAAAAGGATTAGCCTTTAAAAACACCCATATTCATATATTTATCCATTCTATTTTTCACTAATTCTTTTGATGATAAGTTTTTAAGCTCCTCAAAAGATTTTAAAATAGCATCACGAACCGATAAAAAAGTTGTTTCACGATCACTATGAGCACCACCAAGTGGTTCCTTAATAATCTGATCTACTAATTTCATTCGTTTCATATCTGTAGCCGTCAATTTTAAGGCATCGGCAGCTAATTCCTTATATTCCCAGCTGCGCCATAGGATAGACGAACAAGATTCAGGTGAAATTACGGAATACCAGGTGTTCTCCAACATCATGACTTTATCTCCTACACCAATTCCTAACGCACCACCTGAGGCACCTTCACCAATTATAACGGTAATAATTGGTACTTTTAAGCGTGTCATTTCTAATATATTTCTAGCAATTGCCTCTCCTTGGCCGCGTTCTTCCGCTTCCAATCCCGGATAAGCACCTGGTGTATCAATTAAGGTAATGACAGGAATACCGAATTTTTCAGCAGATTTCATTAAACGCAATGCTTTTCTGTAACCTTCAGGATTGGCCATTCCAAAGTTTCGGTATTGGCGTGTTTTGGTATTATACCCTTTTTGTTGGCCAATAATCATGAAACTTTGATCACCAATTTTACCTAAACCACCAATCATGGCTTTATCATCCTTAACGTTTCGATCGCCATGAAGCTCTAAAAACGATTCACCACAAAGTGCTTTTACATAATCCAATGTATATGGACGGTTTGGATGACGTGACATTTGTACACGCTGCCAAGGCGTTAAATTTTTGTATATATCTTTTTTAGTAGCAATCAGCTTCTTTTCAATCTGCTTACAAGTCTCGGTTACATCTACTTCACTCTCCGTACCTATTATCTCGCATTTCTGTAACTGCTCTTCAAGTTCTTTAATGGGAAGTTCAAATTCTAAATATTCCATAGGAATTTTTAATTTAAATTAGTTAGCCTACAAACCTACATATTTTTTTCATTTTAAACCGAAGTAAAAAGACGAAATATTAGGCATGCATAACGCTTTTTACAAAAGTACTAATTACCAATTACATGGTAAAAGCATTATTAATTTTATGACAACATGGTTATTTTATTCCGACGATTTCTTCTATTTTTTAATATGCCGTTAAGTACCACAACACTAATTATAATGGAAGCTCCAATGTAAAAATTAGTGCTCATCTTTTCTTTTTCCGGAAAAATAAGTATGGCCAAAATGATGCCGTAAATGGGCTCCAAATTATAGGTTAACACAACCGTGAATGGACTTATGTAGCGCATTACATATACCGAAGCTATAAATGCATAGGCGGTACATACGGAAGCCAAAATTAAAAGGTAGATTATATCCGATAGATGGAGGGCGAAAAATTCTGAAGAAAAACCATTTCCGGCAAAAAACAAATACAGGCTTATAAAAATGACTCCACTAATAAACTCATAAAATGAAATGACCGTTGCCGAATGCTTCTCTAAAAACTTACCGTTTAAAACAGCAAAAAGTGATGATAAGAAAGCTGAAACAATACCTAAAACAATACCTAACCAATAATGAAGTTCACTTTGTGTGATTACATAAACCCCAATTATAACGAGAATCCCAAATAGGATTTCATATCCTATCAATTTTCGTTTATAAATTAAGGGCTCTATAAAGGAAGCAAAGAAGGCTCCAGTAGAAAACATGGCTAAAGTAATAGATATGTTAGACACTTTTATTGCTGCAAAAAACGTAATCCAATGTAGGGCTATAACAATACCCGCAAAACCTAGCATGAGCATAGATTGACGTGATATTCTAATTTTTGCTTTGGAAAAATAGACATAAACACCCATAAAAATTAGGGCAATAAGCATGCGATACCAAACAAGAGAAACTGCCTCAATAGAAATTAACTGTCCTAGTATAGCTGTAAATCCAGCAATAAAAACCAACAGATGTAAATGTGCGTAGTTTTTTAATTTATCGTTTAGCATTATACAAGAGGTAAGAAGCTAATATACCGAATAATATATTTGGAAACCACACAGCAATAAGTGGCGGAAAATCTGATTGCGATGCCAACACACCAAATATCTTATCAAAGAATACAAATACCATGGCAATACCAATACCAAACGCCAGGTTTACGCCCATGCCTCCTCGCCTTTTAATAGATGAAACAGAAAGGGCAATAATGGTTAAAATAAATACGGAAACGGGTAAACTCCAAATTCTATACTTCACTAATTTGTAACGGCTAATATAAGATGAACCACGTGCCTCTTCTTTTTCAATAAACCTATTTAATTCGCCATATTGAAGGGTTTCCGCAATATATTCTACAGGTGTTAAATCTTCTAAATCAAAATCAAAATGAACATTTTTCCGACGGCTTTCTTCCAGAATATCATCACCATCACCTATGGTTCTTTTTACGTAATTAGTTAGCCTGTAGGTAGAGTCTTCTTCTTCATAACGAATTGTATTTGCCGTAATTTTGTAAATCACTCGATCATTTTCAATATGTTCTAAAGTGAAATTTTGCCCTAATTTTTGTTTTGTATCAAAACTACTTACATAAATATAATCGTTGTCATTAATCTGCCTATAAACATTTTGATTATCTATAGGACTTTTATTCGTTTTTAAGTACTTGTAATTAAAATCATTAAAACCCTTACTCGCTTCCGGCGCTAAATATAAACCTAAAATTAAAGCCAAAATTGAAACGATAGTTGCGCCAATTAAATAGGGTCTTAAAAAACGAGTAAAAGAAACACCAGAGCTTAAAAAGGCGATAATTTCTGTGTTATTTGCTAATTTGGAGGTAAACCAAATAACAGACAAAAATAAAAATAACGGGAATAATAGATGTGCAAAGTAAATAGTAAAATCTAGAAAATACAGCATGACCTCACCAAAAGGTGCTTCATTCTCTAAAATTTTACCAATCTTTTCGGCTAGGTGAACCGTTATTCCTATTGGAATAAACAGTAACAACATAACAAAAAATGTAAAGAGATAACGTTTTAATATGTACCAATCTAATATTTTCAATTTCTGTAGCTTCTAAATTAAAGGCGGTTATCCATTTGTTTTACCATCTTATCTTTCCAAGTGGCAAAATCTCCTGCTAATATATGTTTTCTCGCTTCACGAACCAACCACATATAAAAACCTAAATTATGAATGGTAGCAATTTGTTTTCCTAACAATTCATTAACCGTAAACAAATGTCTTAAATAAGCTTTGCTATATTCGGTATCAACAAAGGTGATTCCCATGTCGTCAATAGGCGAAAAATCTTCACGCCATTTTAGGTTTTTAATGTTTATGGAACCATGAGCCGTAAAAAGCATCCCATTCCGTGCATTTCTAGTAGGCATGACACAGTCAAACATATCAACACCTAAGGCTATATTTTCTAAAATATTAATTGGCGTTCCAACTCCCATTAAATATCGGGGTTTATCTTCAGGTAAAATAGCAGTTACTACTTCTGTCATGCCGTACATTTCTTCGGCGGGTTCACCAACCGATAATCCTCCAATAGCATTACCTACTGCTCCTGCATTGGCAATATATTCTGCCGATTGTTTTCGTAGATCCTTGTACGTACTTCCTTGAACTATTGGAAAAAAAGCTTGATCATACCCGTATTTTAGTGGTGTTTTTTCCAAATGATTAATACATCTATCCAACCATCTATGCGTCATGTGCATGGATCGTTTGGCGTATCTATAATCGCATGGATATGGTGTACACTCATCAAAAGCCATAATAATATCAGCACCAATAGAACGTTGAATTTCCATGACGTTTTCAGGTGTAAAGAAATGGTAACTTCCATCAATATGACTTTTAAATTTAACCCCTTCTTCCTTAATTTTTCTATTTGCAGATAGGGAATATACTTGGTACCCACCAGAGTCGGTTAAAATATTCCGGTCCCAATTCATAAATTTATGTATTCCACCCGCTTTTTCCAATACATCTGTTTGTGGACGTAAGTATAAATGGTAGGTGTTTCCTAAAATTATATCGGGATTAATTTCATTCTTGAGGTCACGCTGATGCACACCTTTTACGGTTGCAACGGTTCCTACAGGCATAAAAATTGGTGTTTCAATTACACCATGGTCCGTTGTTAATTTTCCGGCCCTCGCTTTTGTTTTCGGGTCCGTTGCTTTTAAGTCAAATGTCATATTCAAATTATCATGAGAGGGCAAATATAAATAAGATATTACGATGTACTTCTTAATAAAAACAAAATTGTTAGCAAATGCATTGAAATCGTTAATAAATGCACTTAAACTCTTATAATAAATCTAGATAAAGCGTTATTTTTGCAACATAAAAATAACAACACACACATGTCAAACACACAACAATTAGAAAATTTAACAACCCAGGTACGTAGAGATATTTTACGTATGGTACACAAGGTAAACTCTGGACACCCAGGAGGTTCATTAGGTTGTGCCGAATTTTTTGTAGCACTTTACCAAGATATCATGGACCGTAAGGACGGATTTGATATGGATGGTTTTGGTGAAGATTTATTCTTTTTATCAAACGGTCATATTTCACCGGTATATTATAGTGTTTTAGCGCGTTCGGACTATTTTCCAGTAGATGAATTAAATACATTCAGATTAATTAACTCCCGTTTGCAAGGACACCCAACTACACACGAAGGTTTACCAGGTATTCGTATTGCCTCCGGATCATTAGGTCAAGGTATGTCTGTTGCTTTAGGGGCTGCACAAGCAAAAAAATTAAATAATGATACTCATTTAGTTTACAGCTTACATGGTGATGGCGAACTTCAAGAGGGTCAAAACTGGGAAGCTATAATGTACGCAGCCGGTAATAAGGTTGATAATATTATTTCAACTATCGACTTAAACAGTCAACAAATTGATGGTTCTACGGATGATGTATTACCAATGGGCAGTTTAAAAGCCAAGTTTGAAGCGTTTGATTGGACGGTTGTGGAGATTGAGGACGGTAATAATATAGACGCTATATTAAAAGGAATGGCTGAAGCAAAATCTAAAACAGGACAAGGCAAACCCGTTTGTGTTTTGCTAAAAACCGTTATGGGTAATGGTGTCGATTTTATGATGCATACACATGCATGGCACGGAAAAGCACCTAATGACGAGCAATTAGCAATAGGTTTAGAACAAAACCCAGAGACTTTAGGCGATTATTAATTAAAAAGACTTCCACTTTGGTGGACATACAAATGAAAACATATACAAACACAGGAAATAAAGATACACGTTCAGGTTTTGGAGCTGGATTAACCGAACTAGGAAAAACCAATGAAAATGTTGTGGCTCTTTGTGCGGATTTAATTGGTTCGTTAAAAATGGATGATTTTAAAAAGAACCATCCCGAACGTTTTTTTCAAGTCGGTATTGCGGAAGCCAACATGATTGGACTAGCAGCTGGTTTAACTATTGGTGGTAAAATTCCATTTACAGGAACCTTTGCTAACTTTTCAACTGGTCGTGTTTACGATCAAATTCGTCAGAGTGTTGCATATTCAGGTAAAAATGTGAAAATTTGTGCATCGCATGCGGGCTTAACTTTAGGTGAAGATGGTGCTACACACCAGATTTTAGAAGATATTGGTTTAATGAAAATGTTACCCGGCATGACGGTTATTAATCCTTGTGATTACAACCAAACCAAAGCTGCAACTATTGCTATAGCAGAACATGAAGGTCCTGTTTATTTAAGGTTTGGACGCCCAAGTGTGGCCAACTTTACACCTGCTGACCAAAAATTTGAAATTGGTAAAGCCCTACATTTATTGGATGGTACTGATGTAACGATTGTGGCAACGGGTCATTTAGTTTGGGAAGCTCTTGAAGCTGCTAAAACTTTAAATGAGAAAGGTATTTCTGCTGAAGTAATTAACATTCACACCATAAAACCTTTAGATGATGCCGCTATTTTAAAATCAGTTAAAAAAACAGGTTGTATAGTGACGGCGGAAGAGCATAACCATTTAGGTGGTTTAGGGGAAAGTGTTTCCCGTGTATTAGCAACAAACTATCCAAAACCACAAGAGTTTGTAGCAACGAATGACACGTTTGGAGAGTCGGGAACGCCTGCTCAACTCATGGAAAAATATGGCCTAAATGCAGAAGCTATTGTAAAAGCGGCAGAAACTGTCGTGAAAAGAAAATAAACGAAATTTATTTTCGTTTAAAGGAGGTAATCAAAAAAACAAATAATTATGAAATATCTTGTTTTAAGTCTGGTTGCCTCCTTTTTATTTATAGGCACAGCAACAGCTCAAACCGCAAGTGGTTTTGGTTTTAAAGGTGGATTAAACTACAACGCAAATGGTAATTATTATGAATCGGCCGTTAGCGCTGCAGAAAAACCAGACCGGAATGTAGGCTACCATTTTGGTTTATTCTATAAAGCTGGAGGAAAGATTTTTGCCAAACCAGAATTGGTTTATACAGCCACCAAGAGTAAATATAATACTGGTGATTTTAAAATGCAAAAAATTGATGCTCCGCTATTGGTTGGTGTTCGATTTTTAAAAGTACTTAATGTTTTTGCCGGTCCTTCATTACAATATATTATCGACTCGGAATTTGATGGAATTAATATTGACTCCATAGAAAACGATTTTACGGTTGGACTCAATTTTGGCGTCGGTTTTAGCTTAAATAAAATTGGATTTGATTTACGTTATGAACGTGGTTTCAGTGATAATGAAGCCGTATTTGCCACGGATAACGGATTAAGTATTAGAAGAATAGACACACGTCCGGATCAACTCATTTTAAGTATTTCATTGTTACTCTAAAGTTGAAACGACATTATAAAAACAAAAAAACCGCAAATAGCGGTTTTTTTGTTTTTATTAAAGGCATAATTTATATTTCTGGAATGGTATCAATATCTAAATAATCTGGAATTCCATCTCCATCTCTATCTGTAACGATTACAGTTTTAATGGTTATAACACCATTATTTTCTGTACGTGAACCTTCAAATTCATTTTCAGCAAATACAGGCTCTGGATCACCCACCATAATAGTATATTCGCCATACTCTAATTCATCTTTTGTAAAATAGCCATCTCCATCATCATCATTATCTAAAAAGTCTGGTGTAAAATTGCCATTTGTATCATCATCATACACATCACCATTACCATCTATATCTTCCATCCATGACGGAATTCCATCAATATCATGATCCAAAATAGCACGTTTGTACAAATTAAATTTAAATATTAAAGGGGTATAACCTGGAACACCAACAAGTGGTTGATTAAAATAACCTAAACGCGAAGGAATAAAAACAGCGCCAATTCCGTGATTGTGGTATGACACAGGCCCATCATCATCTAAAGTATAGCTATCACTTGTTTTAAACTCAATAATCCCCTGTTGGAAACCTGGTACAACACCTGACGAAGAACCTACGGTTAATAAATTAAATTGAGACTCGTTTACAGCACTATCAAAAACAAAGTTATCTATTGTACTACTGCCTTCATAAATTAAAGTCGCTTGATCTGTAAAGTGGATTTCGTTACCAAGTCCTTCACGAACCTTTAAGTAATAAAGCTTATAATCAATACCATCAAAAGGGACAATTTTAAAATCTACCATATCCTTCAATGGTGTTTTATCAGCATTATCGCCTGCAATAGTGTCAAAAACTATGCGAAATGCATCATTCTCTAAACTGTAGGGACTATTTTCTTGAAATTCTTCATAATTATAAAAATGTGTTTGCAGATATGTTTCAATATCTTCAAGATCTTCTTCATAAACTTCAGTAGCATCCCTAAGGGGTGTAATCTCTGGTCCTCCATCATCCTTTTCACAGGCAGTAAATACCGCTGATACAATTAAAAGAAGAACTAATATTTTTCTTAATTTCATTATTGCTTATTTTTGTTGGCAAGATACAATTTTTAAATAATTTTGTACAACAACATTAACGTAGTTTTTAGACCTTTTGTATGCGAATAGATAAATTTTTATGGTGTGTTAGATATTTCAAAACAAGAACCATAGCCACAACAGCTTGCAAGAAAGGGCACGTAAAAGTGAATGGTGATTCTGTAAAACCTAGTCGCGATGTGTATGCAACAGATAAAATTGAGGTTCGAAAAGATCAAATTAACTACACCCTAACTATTAATGATTTACCACCAAACCGTGTTGGCGCTAAATTAGTTGATATTTATAGAACGGACACTACACCAAAAGAAGCCTTTGCAGCCAATGAATTACTAAAGTACTCTAAAGACTACTACCGAAAAAAAGGCACAGGAAGACCGACTAAAAAAGATCGTCGCGACATTGAAGAATATCGTGGTGAGAACGGAATTGAATCCGATATTTAAAAGAATTTATAATTATCTCTATTATCTTTGAAAAAACAGTTTTATGAAAACAACAGAAAAAAATACGATTTTAAATCACGATGAGATAGTTCATAAAATAAGACGTATTGCCTATCAAATTTGCGAAAGCAATGTGGATGAAGAAGAAGTTGTTTTGGCTGGCATTGACTCTAATGGGTACCTTCTAGCCAAGAAATTAAAAACCGTTTTAAATAAAATTTCGACAATCAACCCTATTTTATGTCGCGTAAAAATTGATAAGAAAAATCCGTTAAGCCCTATTACTACTTCTTTAGCGGTTTCAGATTACACAAATAAGTCCGTTATTTTAATTGATGACGTATTAAATTCTGGAACCACACTTATTTACGGAGTAAAACACTTTCTAGATGTGCCCTTAAAACAATTTAAAACGGCCGTTTTAGTGAACCGGAATCACAAAAAGTATCCTGTTAAAGCAGATTTTAAAGGAATTTCTTTATCCACCTCACTTCATGAACATGTTGATGTTATTTTGGAAGGGAAATTTTTTGAGGCCTCTTTAGATTAATTTTAGTAAAATATCTTCAATAATATCATCCGGCGATTTATTAGCATTGATATTTAAATCGGCTTGATTATAAAAGTTAAGTCGTTCAAAAATATGCTTCCCTACAAACTCCGTTGTTTCTTCTTGAGTTTTTAAATGGGCTACTAAAGGTCTGTTTGTTTTATTTAAAAAAAGACGCTTTCCTAATTCGGCTACAGAAACATTCAAGTAAATACTTTTACTGTTCGGTTGCTGTTTAATGAGCTTCATATTACTGCCATAACAAGGCGTCCCTCCTCCTAATGATAATATCATATCTTCTTGCTGTAAGAACGTCTCTAAATGCTTGGCCTCTATTTTACGAAAATATATTTCACCTTTGGTTTTAAAGATATCAGAAATAGACAAACCTTCTTTATTTTCAATATAATCATCTAAATCCTGAAACGGTTTCCTTAAAATCCTGCTTAATTTTTCACCAATTAGCGATTTTCCGGACGTCATATAACCTAATAAAATAATATTCATAATTAGCTTAAAAATTGATTATTAAAAAGATACGATCTTGGTCAACAAAAAAACAAAAAAAAATTAAAAAAAAGCCTTGTTTTATTAATTAAAGCTTTTATATTTGCACCCTCGTTACAGAGAAACAAAATGACTAGGTAGCTCAGTTGGTAGAGCATCTCCCTTTTAAGGAGATGGTCCTGGGTTCGAGCCCCAGCCTGGTCACTAAAAAAAAGTTAAGCAATCTGCTTAACTTTTTTTATTTTTAGTCATTATTTAATGCGCACGTGGCGGAATTGGTAGACGCGCCAGCTTGAGGGGTTGGTGGACATTAGTCCGTGGAAGTTCGAGTCTTCTCGTGCGCACTAAAATTACGTCAACCTAAATTTTAGACGTTTTCATCATTTTCTACCAAGTATCTATCAATCTACATCTCAAAGAACCGCTTAAACTCATAGCATAAAAAATAGCTTTCTGGTTGTATATCCAATTAATTTATTATTTTTGTTTAATATTTTCGAATAAAATATGAACAATATTAAGAATAACTTCAGCATCAAGGACCTTGAAAACCTATCAGGTGTCAAAGCCCATACCATTAGAATTTGGGAAAAACGTTACAACCTTCTAAAACCAAACCGCACCGAAACTAATATTAGGTTTTATAGCTTAGAAAGCTTACAGAAGCTACTTAACATTACGTTTCTTTATAACAATGGTTATAAAATTTCCAAAATCGCTAAAATTATTGAGCTAGATATTGCAGACACAGTCCGTAATCTATCAGCTAAAGATTATGCCGATGATCATGCCACCAACATGTTTAAGCTGGCCATGCTGAATTTTGACAAAGCACTCTTTTTAAAAACCTATGATACACTAAAAAATAATAAAAGTTTTTCGGAAATATTCTTGGAAGTCTTCATTCCACTAATGAGTGAAATAGGCTTGCTTTGGCAAACAAATACCATAACACCTGCGCAAGAACATTTTATTTCAGAACTGATTAAACAGAAATTATTGATTAATATTGAAAAGCATCAATATATATCCCCAAAAAACAACGAGAAAACCTTTGTTCTCTTTCTTCCTAACAACGAAATTCACGATTTAGGTCTTCACTTCATCAATTACAAATTAACAAAATCTGAATATCACACTATTTATTTAGGACCAAGCGTTCCCATTGTTAGCTTAAAGGACATTTTGAAACATTACAAGAACGTCATTTTCCTTTCATACTTTACTGTGAAACCAGAGGCAGAAAATATTTCGGGTTACTTAAATGAATTTCAAAATGAATTACTCACAAACAACAACGAATTGTGGGTTTTTGGACGAATGTTAGATCATATTGATACAAGCAAGCTACATAAATCCATTAAAGTGTTTCATTCTATTGCAGATTTAGAAAAATATCTTTAAAAAATAGTATTTTTGTTTAACATTTTTGTACATTTGTTAAACACATGAAAAAGAAAATTACAATTATAGGTTCCGGGTTCTCGTCTTTAGCTGCAGCTTGCTATTTAGCAAAATCTGGGCACGATGTTACTGTATTTGAAAAGAACAATACTATTGGCGGTCGTGCAAGACAATTAACTAAAAATGGATTCACCTTTGATATTGGTCCAACCTGGTATTGGATGCCTGATGTATTTGAACGCTTTTTTGCCGATTTCAATACAAAGCCTTCTGACTTTTATCAATTAGAAAAGCTAAATCCAGCCTATTCTGTTTATTACGGAAAGGACGATTATATAATGATAGAAGACACTTTAGATAAAATTGCTATCGCTTTTGAGAAAGAGGAACCAGGCAGTTCAAAAACACTTCAAAAATTCATAAATAAGGCACAGGACAATTACAATGTGGCTATTAAAGATTTGGTTTATAACCCGGGAGTTTCGCCTTTTGAATTGGTAACAACCGAAACCTTCAAAAAAATAGGACAGTTTTTTAGCACCATTAAAAAGGATGTGCGTAAAGAGTTTAAAAACGAGCGGTTAGTTACCATTTTGGAGTTTCCCGTATTATTTCTCGGCGCCAAACCTAGTGATACACCTTCGTTTTATAGTTTTATGAATTATGCCGATTTTGGACTAGGAACATTTCACCCTAAAAAAGGCATGTATCAAGTTATTTTAGCCATGGAAACATTGGCTAAAAGTTTGGATGTTACTATTAAAACCAATGCACCTATTGAGAAAATACTCGTTGCAAATAAAGTCGCTTCAGGCGTCATTTCAAATGGCGAAACCTATTTGAGCGATGTGGTTTTAAGTGGCGCCGATTATCACCACACAGAAACACTTTTGGATCCTGAGTACAAGCAATATTCGGAAGCCTACTGGAGTTCTAAAACGTTTGCCCCTTCATCCCTCCTGTTTTATGTAGGTTTTGATAAGAAAATCAAAAATGTTAATCACCACACCCTGTTTTTTGATGTAGATTTTGAAAAACACGCCGAATCTATTTACGACAAACCCGCATGGCCAGAAAACCCTCTATTTTATGCAAGCTTTCCTTCTATAACAGATAGTCACGCAGCTCCTGAAGGGAAAGAAGCTGGCATCTTTTTAATTCCATTAGCACCTGGATTGAAAGACAATACGAAGTTACGGATGACGTATTTTTCAAAAATTATGGATCGCTTTGAAACATTAACCTCTCAAAAGGTACGCGAACATATCCTTTTTAAGGAATCGTTTTGTGTAAACGATTTTGTTAAGGATTATAACTCTTATAAAGGAAATGCCTATGGAATGGCCAACACTTTATTGCAAACTGCCTTTTTAAGGCCAAAATTAAAAAGTAAGAAGGTAAATAATTTGTATTTTACAGGACAGTTAACAGTTCCAGGACCTGGAGTACCACCATCATTAATCTCTGGAAAACTGGTTGCCGAGCTAATTAATAAACATCATACAACCTAAAAACCACGCATCCTATTTACTGAATGTAATTAAAAGCCTTGCAACAAATAAACACTAAAAGATGAAATCAATTTTCGACCATGTTTCTCATGCGTGCAGTCAAACGGTTACTAAAACCTATAGCACGTCTTTCTCTTTGGCAACCAAAATGTTATCCCGTTCTATCCGCCAGGATATTTATAATATTTATGGTTTTGTCAGGTTTGCGGATGAAATTGTAGATAGTTTCCATGATTACGATAAAGAAACCTTGCTTAATGAATTTGAAAGCGATTTGTATTTGGCTTTAGAACGTAAAATAAGTTTAAACCCCATTTTAAATTCCTTCCAAGAAACCTATCATAAATATGGAATTGAAAAACATATGGTTGAAGCCTTTATGCGAAGTATGCGTACAGACCTACATAAAACTACTTATTTAACCCAAGATGAATACAATACCTATATTTACGGTTCTGCAGACGTGGTTGGACTTATGTGTTTGAAAGTATTTGTAAAAGGTGATAATGAGAAATACAATCACCTTAAAAATTCGGCCATGCATTTAGGCTCTGCATTCCAAAAAGTGAATTTTTTAAGAGATTTAAAGAGTGATTATGAAGATTTAAGTCGAACATATTTTCCAAATACGGATTTATCCAAACTAGATGAGACTTCAAAAATTTTAATAATTGAAGAAATAGAGCGCGATTTCGCAATTGGACTTCAGGGCATTAAGGAATTACCTATTGAAGCCAAGTTTGGTGTTTTTACCGCTTACAGATATTATAGTCAGCTTTTGAAAAAATTAAAGAAAACACCAGCATTACAAATCAAGAACACGAGAATTCGCGTGGCTAATTATAAAAAAATTGAGTTATTAACGCGCAGTTATGTAAAATATCAGCTAAATTTATTGTAAAAATATGATGGATAATATTTTGTGGATATTAGTTTTTATTGGCACATTCCTCATTATGGAATTCATGGCTTGGTTTACTCATAAATACATTATGCATGGGATTTTATGGAGTTTGCATAAAGACCATCACCATAAAAAGCATGACAGTTGGTTTGAACGAAATGATTTGTTTTTTATTTTTTATGCCGTGGTTAGTATTAGCCTGTTTTTAACGTGGAGATATGCGGACTTTTGGGCGGGACTCCCTTTAGGTTTGGGAATTTTTGCCTACGGCCTGGCTTATTTTTTTGTTCACGATATTTTTATCCACCAACGTTTCAAATTGTTACGAAATGCCAATAATTGGTACGCCAAAGGCGTGCGTCGTGCGCATAAAATGCACCATAAACATTTGGGTAAAGATGATGGTGAATGCTTCGGAATGCTTTTTGTTCCTTTTAAATACTTCAAAAAATAATCAATATTAACCAACCGTTTCATGTCTTACGAAAATCATTTCGATTATATCATTATAGGACATGGTCTCGCAGGTTTACAGCTTGCTTTAGGTTTCTCCGAGGATAATGCACTTAAACATAAAAAGGTTGCATTAATTGACCCTTCTGATAAGTCTTATAATGATAAAACATGGAGTTTTTGGGAAATTGGCATGAGCAAATGGGATGCAATAGTTGAAAAATCTTGGGAAACGGTACGTTTTTACTCCAATTCACTATCACTCACACTGCCCTTAAATCCATACACCTATAAAAGCATCCGATCTATTGATTTTTATAATTGGGCGAAGGAAATTTTACAAAAATCGGAAAACATATATTTTATAAACGATTCTATTATTTCTACAACCGAAACGAATAACGTTTTGGTACAAGGTAAGGTGGAAACGTACACAGCAAATCACGTTTTTGATAGTAGAATTCCAAATGATTATAACTCCGAAATAGAAAAATTTACATTAGTACAACAACATTTTAAAGGTTGGATTATTGAAACCGAAACCCCTCATTTTAATCCTAATGCTATCACCATGATGGATTATCGGTTTCAACATCAAAATTCCACAAGTTTTGTTTATGTACTACCTTTTTCAGAAACGCGAGCACTTATTGAATATACCTTTTTTACACCGAAAACTGTTTCAGAATCCGTTTATGATGATGCTATAAAAGATTATATTGAAAGTCATTTAGAAATTGAAAAGTACAAAATTGTTGAAACCGAAATGGGCAATATTCCTATGACGGATTTTCCTTTTTGGAACTATAATACCAAGCATATAACTAAAATTGGCACTGGAGGCGGTTGGGTAAAAGGCTCAACGGGTTATTCGTTTAAGCATACAGAAAAAAATGTAGCGGTTATAATTTCCAATATTAAAAACAGGCAACAGCCTTCAAATAAGCTCTTTAAAAAGAAATATAAATTCTACGATAAAATTTTCCTTAATGTTTTAAAAACAAATAACGAGAAAGGTGTTTGGATTTTCGAGCAATTTTATGCGAAAAACGCCATCCCTACCATGTTTCGGTTTTTAGATGAAGAATCATCTTTTACTGAAGATGTAAAAATTATGCGCTCCCTGTTTTCATGGCGTTTTATTAGTGCGTTTTTCCGTGTATTATTCAGACGCTAACAAATCATCTAATAATTGTCTCACAGAATCACTATTCCAGTTTGCAGCACCGGATTTATCCATTACAATTGCCCCAGATTTATCAATAAGATAGGTTTGTGGAATACTTGAAGTTTGAAATTGCTTTGGGGCGTTTGTTACCGATTGGTAAAATTCGAAATTATAATCGTTTTTACTTTTGAAATCAGTGATGGTTTTAGATTTTTCATTTGAAACTAATAGAAAAACCACCTGATCCTTATAATCGGCATATAAATTATCAATACTTGGCATTTCAGCAATACATGGCGGACACCAGGTTGCCCAGAAATTAATAAACACCACTTTTCCTTCGGCTTGTTTAAAATCGAATTGATTTCCTTTTGAGTCCACTAGCTTCCAATTCTCGTAGGATTCTAAAATCTCGCGTTTATCAGCGCTAATTTGGGAAGGACTAATCATTGCCAAGCCTTTCTGTAAAAAGATTTGAATTGGCTGTCGTGTTTGTGGAATAATTAACAACGCAATCACGATAATAAAAATAATATTACTGGTTGTAAACTTCGGTTTCTTCATAGTGTCAAGTAAAATTCATTTGTCGCTAACAATGCGGAATCCTAACAAAAAAAAACTCCTGAAAAAATAAATTATCAGGAGTTTAAATATTTAAAACAGACTTAAATATTAAGCGTTGTTTTCTTTCTTAATTAAATTTAAAGCAGAACCTTCATTATACCAATCAATTTGTGCTTGGTTGTAAGTATGATTGGTTACTATAACATCTTTAGAGCCATCTGCATGGACAAACTCTAATGTTAATGGCTTATCTGGCGCAAAACTATCTAAATCAAGGAAGTTGATGGTATCATCTTCTTGGATTAAATCGTAATCACTTTCATTAGCAAATGTTAAACCTAACATACCTTGCTTTTTCAAGTTGGTTTCATGAATACGCGCGAACGATTTAACTAAAACAGCGGCAACACCCAAGTGTCTTGGCTCCATAGCTGCGTGCTCACGAGATGAACCTTCACCATAATTATGGTCTCCCACAACTATTGAGTAAATGCCGTTAGCTTTATAATCTCTTGCTACATCTGGAACACCGCCATACTCACCTGTTAGTTGATTTTTAACAAAGTTTGTTTTCTTACCAAAGGCGTTAACAGCTCCAATAAGCATGTTGTTCGAAATATTATCTAAATGTCCTCTAAAACGCAACCAAGGTCCAGCCATAGAAATATGGTCTGTGGTACATTTCCCGAAAGCTTTAATTAATAATTTAGCACCTGTAATTTTATTTCCAATAGGTGTAAATGGCTCTAATAATTGTAAACGCTCTGAATTAGGATTAACAGATACATCTACTTTACTACCATCTTCTACTGGTGCCACATAACCAGATTCTTTAACATCAAATCCTAAAGGTGGCAACTCTAAACCTTTTGGTTCATCTAATTTAATTTCTTGCCCATCTTCGTTTAGTAAGGTATCATTCATAGGATCAAAATCCAGACGGCCTGAAATAGCGATAGCCGCAACCATTTCTGGCGAACCTACAAAGGCATGCGTATTTGGATTACCATCGGCACGTTTTGAGAAGTTTCTGTTGAAAGAATGTACAATCGTATTCTTTTCATCACCTTTTCTATCACTTCTATCCCATTGTCCAATACAAGGACCACAAGCATTTGTAAAGATAGTAGCGTTTAAATCTTCAAATATTTTTAAAACGCCATCACGTTCTGCCGTAAAACGAATTTGCTCTGAACCTGGATTAATACCAAAATCGGATTTTGCTTTAATATTTTTATCTACCGCTTGCTTTGCAATGGAGGCTGCACGGGTTAAATCCTCGTAAGACGAGTTCGTACAAGATCCAATTAATCCCCAATCAACTTTTAAAGGCCAATCATTTTTTCTTGCTTTTTCACCAAGCTCACCAACTTCTGTAGCTAAATCTGGTGTAAAAGGTCCATTTAAATGTGGGCGTAAGGTATCTAAATTAATTTCAATAACTTGATCAAAATATTGCTCTGGAGATGCATATACTTCATCATCACCTGTTAAATACTCACGGATTTTATTGGCTTCATCGGCAATATCATTTCTATCTGTTGCACGTAAATAACGTTCCATGGAATCATCATAACCAAATGTAGATGTAGTCGCACCAATTTCGGCACCCATATTACAAATTGTTCCTTTACCAGTACATGATAAATTTTTAGCGCCAGGGCCAAAATATTCAACAATAGCACCAGTTCCACCTTTTACAGTAAGGATTCCAGCCACTTTAAGGATTACATCTTTTGCAGATGTCCATCCATTTAAGCTACCTGTTAATTTAACACCAATTAACTTCGGGAATTTTAATTCCCAAGCCATTCCTGCCATAACATCTACAGCATCAGCACCACCTACTCCAATGGCAACCATTCCTAATCCACCTGCATTAACAGTATGTGAATCGGTTCCAATCATCATTCCACCGGGAAATGCATAATTTTCAAGTACCACTTGGTGAATAATACCTGCTCCTGGTTTCCAGAAACCAAGACCATATTTTTTAGAAACAGAGGCTAAAAAATCGAACACCTCATTACTTGTTTCATTTGCACGCTTCAAATCTGGCACAGCACCTTGTTTCGCTTGAATTAAGTGATCACAATGCGTAGTTGTAGGAACAGCTACTTTAGCTTTTCCTGCTTGCATAAATTGTAATAAGGCCATTTGCGCCGTAGCATCTTGCAATGCAATACGGTCTGGAGCAAAATCCACATAATCTTTACCTCTTACAAACGCTTTAGTAGGATTACCATCCCAAAGATGTGCGTATAAAATCTTTTCTGAAAGTGTTAATGGTTTACCAACAACTTCACGTGCATTATCTACACGTTCAGCCATATTTGCATAAACCTTTTTGATCATGTCAATATCGAATGCCATATTATATATTTAATAGTGAATAAACTTTTTTATCTCCAATCTAATGGGACTGCAAAAATACAAATTTTAAAGAAGATTAAAAAATATGTAACGAAAACGTCTTATCATTGAAGGATATTTAACGAAATATCACTTCTAAAGAAAATAATCACATTAAAATCAAAATTTTTGTATAAAAAATATTAATTTAACAATTAATGGTGAAAATATTATAAATGAATTAATTTAGAACGACTTAAAATAAACTGGTAATAATCTGTTCTTCGGTAATACCTTCCGCTTCTGCCTTATAGTTCTTAATAATTCGGTGTTTAAAAATAGAGTATGCTACAGCTTGAACGTTTTCCATATCTGGCGAAAACTTACCGTGAATTGCCGCATGCGTCTTGGCAGCTAAAATTAAATTTTGTGAGGCTCTAGGTCCTGCTCCCCAATCTATGTAGTTTTTAACTAAATCTGCTGCTTGTGGGCTTTTTGGTCTCGTTTTACCCGTCATTTTTACTGCATATTCCACCACATTATCCGCCACAGGAATACGACGTAATAAGTGTTGGATATCCACAATTTCTTGTGCTGTAAACAACGGATTCACTGTATTCTGAACATCGGAAGTGGTTGCTTTTACTACAGCAACTTCTTCCTCAAAGGTTGGGTAGTCCAAATTAATAGCAAACATAAATCGGTCCAATTGCGCTTCTGGCAAGGGATACGTTCCCTCCTGCTCAATAGGGTTTTGCGTTGCCAAAACAAAGTAAGGTAAATCTAATTTATAATGATGTCCTGAAACAGTAACCGAGCGCTCTTGCATAGCTTCTAATAAAGCTGCTTGCGTTTTTGGCGGTGTTCTGTTAATTTCATCGGCAAGAATAATATTGGCGAAAACAGGGCCTTTTATAAATTTAAAATTTCTGTTTTCATCTAATATTTCACTTCCTAGAATATCACTAGGCATTAAATCTGGTGTGAATTGAATACGCTTAAAATTAAGTCCTAATGCTTGCGAAATGGTATTAACCATTAACGTTTTTGCTAAACCAGGCACACCAATTAATAAGGCATGACCACCAGAAAAAATGGAGATTAGAATTTGATCAACAACCGCATCTTGACCAATAATAACTTTGGCAATCTCGGTTTTTATTAGTTTATATTTTTTTACGAAGCTTTCAATTGCAGCAACATCAGACATATTTATTGTTTTAACCAGTTACTAGAAAATTCACAATCTCTATATTCATTATTTATTTTAATATAGGTATCCATGATTTTTTCATTTTGCCATTTATCAATAGCTCTAATGCGTTTTTCGTTAAGTGCTAGTTCTTTAATTTTTAAATAATCGCGTGCATAATCAGCAACATGTTCCTCAACACGATCGCTTACCATCATAATCTTAAATTTCACATTTCCAGATCGTCCTTGATCCGTAAGTACCAAACTGACATCCCCTTCCTTTAAATCTTGAATTTGCCCATATACTTCAGGATCAATCTTTGTTAATTCGAAATTATAATCTTGTGTTTCTGGATTAATTAAAAATCCGCCTTCACTGCGTGTTTCCTTTTCATCACTTGACTCTCGAGCTGCATCTGCAAAACTAATATCACCATCCACTATACGCTGTCTGATTTTCGTTAATTTCTCACGTGCTTCTGCCACTGCTGCATCGGATACTTTAGGAATTAACAAAATATGACGTACGTCAAACTCTTGTCCTCTAATTTTTTCTAAATATATAATATGGTAACCATATTCTGTTTTCACCGGATCGGAGATTTCACCTTCTTGTAATGAAAAGGCTACTTCACGGAACTCTTTAACCATTCGTGGTTGTTTCCTGTTTAACGTGTACATTCCACCTTGGGGAATAGAGGCTTTATCATCTGAATACAACACCACTTTCGAGCGGAAGTTTGCACCATTTTCTATAACATCGGCTTTAAATTCCTTTAATTGATTGATAACCCGTTGGTTTTCTTCTTCTGATATTTTCGGCTCTATTACAATTTGAGATACTTTTAATTCTGTACCAAATGTTGGACGTTCGTCCTTTGGAATCTGATTAAAAAATTGGCGTGTTTCTTCTGGAGTAATCTCAATCCCATCAAGAATCTTTTTTTGCATTTCACTTGCTAATTTCTGACTCTTATTAATTTCATACATTTCATCTCTGAAGGCTTTTTCATTTGGATGACTATATAATTCCAGAAGTTCCTCCATGGTTTTTCCTGATTGCGCCAAGAACTGTTGTAATTGGTAGTCTACATTGGAACGAATTTCAGCATCTGACACGACAATACTATCTTGCACAGCGTGATGTGCGTAAAGCTTATCTTCCATTAATTTGCCAAATAGTTGACAACGTGTTACGCCATCTAAAGAAGCACCTTGTGCTTTTAGTTGAATAATATTAGCATCCACATCAGAATCTAATATCACGTATTCTCCAACAACTGCCGCTACACCGTCAATTTTTTGTGCTCCAGATGTTAAGGTTGTATCTACTTTCTTTTGAGCAGCTGGTGCTTCATCTTCAATAATTTCTTGAGCCTGAATAGCAACAGAAAAAAGTATAGCTAATACAGTAAATATATGGCGCATACGACTAATTGTAGATTTCAAATTGTTTATTTTTAATAGCATCTTTTGTAATATCTTTTTCTAATTCTTTAATGAGTTCTAATTTTCGTTTATTGATAACAATTTGGTCTATTGTTGGTTTAATATATTCCAATGGCGCCGCACTGTTACGTTCTAAAACGTCTTCAATTTGCATCAAATATAGGCCTAATGAATCTTTGAGTTGTATAAAATTAGATTTTTTTAACAATTCATTTTTATTTTCAGTTGTAACTACTGGTATTTTTTTGATGGCTTGCGTTACTTTAATCCAAATTGAATCGTTTAATGAATAGGATTTAAACTGAATGGCTATGGAATCCAATTCCCTTTTATCATCTGCATCAAACCGTTGAAACTTGGTTTTTAAATCGTTTATATCCAATCGGTTCTCATCCACATGAATATATCTAAACTTAATGAGGTTCTCCTTAAGCGTGAAAATATCCGGATTGTTCGTGTAGTATGTTTCCGCTTCACTTTCTGTAACAACGGTATCAATATTTTTACGAACTAAAGCATCTAAATAAGAAGTTGCATATAAATCGTTTTTATACTGTTTGGCCAGCCTATTAAAATCCTGAAGTTTTTTTTCGTTAAGATTTAATTCTGCACCCGCAACCAGCAATTGCTGGGTAGCCCAACGTGTAATAAAATTATTTACACGTAGTAGACTGTCTTCTGAACTCATGTTTTCGGTGAACAAATGTTGTAAATCATCAGTATATAAAAAAACATCATTAACACGTGCCACTGCTGTTTGCTCAACTTCATGTTTGTAAAAATATTCACAAGACACGAGCAAAAAGGCACTCATTAATATGCTAAAATAGGCGTGTTTCAATTAATTGTTTTTTAATTCAGCTTTAACGTTTTTTAAAACTGACTCATTAACTTTCACAGGGTATTTCTGTTCTAAAGATTCTAGCCATTGTTTTTCCTTAACAACCTGGTAATCGCTTATAATTTGGCCTTTGGCTTCCTCATAGGTTTTTGGTGATTCGGGTAAAACTTCTTTTACATTTGCTACAACATATGCTGCATCATGACGATAAATTTTAGAAACACCTTTTTCAAAACTCATATCCGCGGTAACGGCTTGGTGTTCCTTATCCATAATTCCGGATGTAAATATGACGTCAACAACGCCATTTGTATTTAAAGCTTCTTTAATGGCTTCTGGTGACTGGCCAGCTTCCAACATTTTTTGAGCCTTTTTTATAACCTTTTTATTGGATGACGAGGCCACATCAGCATCTATTCGCTTACGCCAATTGTATTTGTTTTTATTAGCATTAAAATAGGCTTGTAATGCCACCGAATCTGTTTTTGATGCATTCCATATTTCAGTCTCCATTAAATCAAATAACAATAAACCATCACGATATTCTGTGACGATGTTTGCAAAATCTTCGCTTTCATTTTCCAAATTCTCTTCTTGGTACTGTATTAAATTCGCATTTAAAAAAGCATCGTAGTTTTCTTTTACAATAGCATTAAACGGTTTTCTGGATATTGCTCTACGTTGATTTTTAAAAAGGTACTGACCAAAATCATCGTATGTAATTGTTTTGGCATCAATAACCACCAAGGTTTTGGCAGCTGTAAAATCTTCTGGCAATTTCCAAGAACCTAAAAAATACCCTTCATTCATAATAGACTCAAAATACGCTAAAGCTTCTGGATTATCCTTTACATTATAGCGTTGTTTTAACGTGTTAACTATAGACGTATTTATTAGTTGAGAACGTGAATCCCGCTTTACACGCGCTTCTAATTCAGATTTCATGGTATTAAAATCTGCTACTTCAGATTTATCTAATAATTTGATAATATGCCATCCAAAACTACTTTCAAAAGGTGCTGAAATGTCTCCTTCATTTTTTAGTCCAAATGCCACATCTTCAAATTCTGTAGAACTTAATTGCCCACCACTAAAAGCAGCTAATTTTCCACCGTTTTCTGATGAGCTTCGATCTTCAGAAAACTGTTTTGCTAGAGACTCAAACGATTCACCTTGCTGTATTTTTTTATAAATTTCATGAATACGTGTTTCAGCGTCTTCCAATTTATCATCACGCTTATTATTTATCATAATATGTGCAACCGTGCGTTCACCTCTGGATGGTCTTGCATCTTCCACTAAAACAATATGGTATCCAAAACGTGTTTTAAAAGGCATGGAAACATCGTCCACTTTGGTAGTATAGGCAGCGTTTTCAAAATCGTACACCATTTTAAACGCGGAGAAATAACCTAAATTTTCAGCATATACAGTTTTTCCGTTATGAACCTCCTTTTGAACAGGCTGAAAACCTTCCTTTAAAATTCGATCGCGCAATTTCAATAATTCATTATAAGCTTTTAAGGTGTCTTGTGGTGAAGCATTTTCGTCCAAACGAATTAACACATGACTCGCTTTTACCTCATTGGCTGTACGATGGTATGCCTCTTCTACAAGTGCATCCGTAACTTTCGTGTCGGTTAAATAATTTTTAGCCAATTGGGATTTATAGTTACTCAATTCACGAACATAGGTTGGCATGGTATCCAGACCTTTTGCTTGTGCTTCTTTTATTTTCAACTTATAATTTATGAATAGCTCCAAATACGAATCCACATCTTTTTGAGACTCATCTTTTACTAAATCTAGATTTTTATTAAATATTCGAATAAATTCTTCCGAATAAACGGGTGTATCCGCAACCGTAAACAAAACGGGTTTATCAGTAGTTTGCGCTTGGGTAGCAGCAAAAACAACGAAGCATATTAAAACATATATAGATCTAAACATCAGAAATTTGTTTTTTGAATTCTTGCAAAAATAGGAATATTAACCCATAATACAAGTGGCTTTACAAACGGATAATAAAGTTTTTTAGTATGTGGAATTAATAGATACCAAAACCAATAATAATTGTATCTTTATTTATACAAACTCCTATTGTGCATGACATACACATCTGAAATACACATTAATTTAAGTTTAAAAGCATTTATCTGTAAATTTAATAATGTGGAAAATTTAAAACACTGGCAAGAGGGACTTACTCATTATGATCATATTTACGGCACGCCAGGTGAAACAGGCTCTAAAATACGGCTACATTATGTGTTAAATAAAAAGCCTTTCTTTTTAATTCAAACTATTTCTGAAAGCAAATTACCGCATAAGTTGCATTTTACCTATGAAAGCAATGGACTTTATAACATTCAAGAAAATTATTTTAAGGCCATTTCAGATTCAGAGATCGTATGGACTTCAAGGAACGAATATATTCCAACCAATTTTAAAATGCGTATGATGCTTTTAGTTATGCCTAAAACCTTTATAAATCAAACAAAAACTTATTTAAAAAATTTTAAAAGTTTTGCCGAAAATGAAACGGCTGTAATCCGCAAAAAATAAACAGCCAATTATTGTAAACTAAAATTCTTTATACTATTTTTATTTTTATGACAGAAATTGACATCGAAAAGGAAAATGCCAAAATTACCAAAGCATATCGCGAATTACTGAGCGTAAGCTATCAAACGCTTTCTAAAGAAGATAAAATTCTAATTAGAAAAGCTTTTGATGTGGCTGTGGATGCACATAAAGATCAGCGCAGAAAATCTGGCGAAGCTTATATTTTTCATCCTATTGCTGTTGCTAAAATAGTTGCCAAAGAAATTGGGCTAGATGCCACATCCATTACCGCCGCACTATTACACGATGTTGTTGAAGACAGCGAGCGTTACACCATTAAAGATATTGAAGACCAATTTGGTGAAACCGTTGCTAAAATTGTAGATGGTTTAACTAAAATATCCTCGCTGAATAAGGACACAGATATGGATGTTTCCATGCAGGCGGAGAATTTCAGAAAAATGCTACTGACTTTAAATGATGACGTTCGGGTTATCATTATTAAAATTGCAGATCGCTTGCACAATATGCAGACCATGGATTCTATGCGAGCGGATAAACAGATTAAAATTGCTTCAGAAACCCTCTATATATATGCACCTCTTGCTCACCGAATTGGGCTGTATAACATTAAAACTGAATTAGAAGATTTAGGGTTAAAATACACCGAACCGGAAGTGTATTTTGATATTCTCAACAAAATAAAAGAAAGTAAAGAGGACCAGGACCTCTATATCAAGGAGTTTAGTAAAGTAATTTCGACCTCTTTGGATAAGGAACAATTAAATTACGAAATAAAAGGGAGACCGAAGTCCATTTTCTCCATCCGTAAGAAAATTTTAAATCAAGGTGTGTCTTTCGATGAGATTTATGACAAATTTGCGGTACGAATCATTTATAAAAGTGATCCTGAAAACGAAAAATTTCTAGCTTGGAAAATATATTCCATTGTAACGGATCATTTTCGCCCCAACCCTATCCGTTTACGCGATTGGATTTCCTCCCCAAAATCTACGGGTTACGAAGCCCTACACATTACCGTTGTTGGCCCAAAAAGTCGTTGGGTAGAAGTGCAAATCCGAAGCGAACGTATGAATGAAATAGCCGAAAAAGGCTATGCCGCGCACTATAAGTACAAAGAAGGCAGCGAGAATGAAGATGATAGTATTGATAGCTGGATTTCCAAATTACAAGAAACGTTAGAAAACCCAGAAACAAATGCTATTGATTTTGTAGAGCAATTTAAACTTAACCTCTACTCCAAAGAAATTTTTGTTTTCACACCAAAAGGCGATTTAAAATCGCTTCCAAAAGGTGCCACGCCTCTAGATTTTGCCTTTAGCATCCACACCGAAGTTGGCATGAAAACACGTGGTGCCAAAGTAAATGGAAAACTAGTTCCCTTAAGTCACGAATTAAAAAGTGGTGATCGGTTGGATATTTTAACTGCCGAAAATGCCAAACCTAATCCAAACTGGCTGGATTATGCCACTACGGCAAAAGCACGCAGTAAAATAAAATCAGCTTTAAAAGAAGACAAGAAAATAGTTGCTGAAGATGGTAAGGAAATTCTTCGTCGGAAATTAAAACAATTAAAAATTGTGTTGGATGAGAAATCTGTCAATGAACTGGTAAATTTCTTCAAACTTAAAACGAGTCTCGATTTGTTTTACCGCATTGGTACAGGGTCTATTGATAATACCATGCTCAAGGAGTTTGCATCATCCCGAAGCAATGCTTTCATGAGTTATATTAAAAACAAAATCTCTAGAAAGCCTAATATTCCAAAGGAAGAACTTGAAAAAGATGAAATAACTTCTAAATATGATTTATTAGTTTTTGGAAAAGAAGAAGAAAAGCTAGACTATAAATTTGCCAATTGTTGCAATCCAATTCCTGGGGATCCTGTTTTTGGATTCTTAACCATTAATGATGGATTAAAAATTCATAAAAAAAACTGTCCAAATGCTGTAAGCTTACAGTCTAATTATGCCTACCGCATTATGACGGCCAAATGGATAGATTCATCACAACAAGAATTTCCAGCACAAATTATTTTATCTGGTATTGATAATTTGGGATTAGTAAATACGATTACGAAAGTTATTTCATCCAACATGCATGTAAACATGAAAAGCATCAGTTTTGAAAGTGATGGCGGGATTTTTTCAGGTAAAATAAATGTGGTTGTTCAAAACAATAATATCTTGAAAAAGCTGATGGATAACCTAAAAAAAATTAATGGTATTGATAAAGTACAAAGAGTTTAAAAATATGTGTAAATTTGCAGCCGATTATGAGCGTTAAAACCGATACAAAAAACCAGGAGATAGTTAAGAATGTGTTTACAGCTTTTTTAAGTGATAAAGGGCACCGTAAAACACCAGAACGCTATGCTATTTTACAAGAAATTTATAATAGCGAAGAACACTTTGATATAGAATCGTTGTACTTGAACATGAAAAACAAAAAGTATCGTGTTAGTCGTGCAACCTTATACAACACTATTGAACTTCTTTTAGAATGTGGTTTGGTGCGTAAACATCAATTTGGGCAAAATCAGGCACATTATGAAAAATCGTATTTTGATAAGCAACATGACCATGTTATTTTAACAGATACAGGAGAAGTAATCGAGTTCTGCGATCCGCGAATTCAATCTATAAAGAAAACAATTGAAGAAGTTTTTGATATTGAAATCACAAATCATTCACTCTACTTTTACGGCAACAAGAAAACAACTAAATAATATTTTACAACATGGCAGTAGACTTACTACTAGGATTACAATGGGGAGACGAAGGCAAAGGAAAAATTGTTGATGTTTTAACCTCCAACTACAACATTATTGCCCGTTTTCAAGGCGGACCAAATGCTGGGCACACCTTGGAATTTGATGGTATTAAACACGTTTTACGAACGATTCCTTCTGGAATTTTTCACGACGATTCCATAAATGTCATTGGTAATGGTGTGGTGATTGATCCTGTTGTGTTTGTAAAAGAATTAGAAGGACTTGATCAATTTAACATTGATTATAAAAAGAAATTAATCATTTCTAGAAAAGCACATATTATTTTACCAACGCACCGTATGTTGGATGCCGCCAGCGAAACCTCCAAAGGGAAGGCTAAAATTGGTTCGACTTTAAAAGGTATTGGCCCAACTTATATGGACAAAACAGGTAGAAATGGTATTCGTGTTGGCGATTTAGAATTGGTTGACTGGAAAGATAAATATCGTGCGCTTGCTAATAAGCATGAAGCCATGATTGACTTTTACAATGTGAAGATTGAATATGATTTAGAAGAATTAGAAACTGAATTTTTTGAAGCAATAGAGCGCTTAAAGGAATTAACATTTATTGATTCAGAAGAATATTTATACCAAGCCCAAAAAGCAGGTAAAACTATTTTAGCCGAAGGTGCTCAAGGTTCGCTGTTAGATATCGATTTCGGGACCTATCCTTTTGTAACCTCTAGCAACACAACTGCTGCTGGTGCTTGTACTGGTTTAGGTGTGGCGCCAAATCAAATTGGCGATGTTTATGGTATTTTTAAAGCCTATACAACCCGTGTTGGTTCTGGTCCATTTCCAACAGAATTGTTTGATACAGTTGGCGAAGATATGGCTAGAATAGGTCGTGAATTTGGCGCCGTTACTGGTCGTGCTAGACGTTGTGGCTGGTTGGATTTAGTGGCTTTAAAATATGCTTGTCAAGTAAATGGTGTTACCAAATTAATGATGATGAAAGGCGATGTCCTTTCCGGATTTGAAACTCTTAAAATTTGTACAGCTTACGAATATAAAGGTGAAACCATTACGCATTTACCTTATAATATAGAACCTGAAAATATTAAACCTATTTATTCAGAGTTCGCTGGTTGGAAAGCCGATTTAACCAAAATGACTGAAAAATCGCAATTCCCCAAAGAATTAAACGCGTATATAGCTTTTTTAGAAAAAGAGCTAGAAATCCCTATTACAGTGGTTTCTGTTGGACCAGATAGAAAACAAACTATTTTTATGTAAGTTACTGTTTTGTGCTGAATATATTTAACATGTCATTCAGAGCAAAGCGAAGAATCTATAATTTTGTTTTATTACAGAAAAAGACTACCAAACCGGTAGTCTTTTTATTTATATTTGAACATGAAAGAATTGCATCTAAACATATTTAATATACTCATTATTTCAGGTGTTGTCCAAGGATTTATATTTAGTCTCATTGTTTTAACACAAAAAAAATATATAACCACCAACACAGGGTATTTAGCTGCAACGGTGTTGTTCCTTTCTTTAAGCAATCTACAATATTGGATAATTGACACTAATTTAGAATCCTACTATCCTTTTTTAAAATTCACTTACCTTCCATGGCATTGGCTCATACTACCCATGTTTTACATTTATGTTACAAAATTCCTGTTCCATGAAAAAGCGAAATTAAAATACCGTATGTTTCTAATTGCGCCTTTTTTTATTGTCTTACTTATTGAACTCGTGTATCTATTAACGAATACAACTAAAATAGGAACCGTCAAATTGGTTAGTCATTTTGAGCGTGGTATTTATAGTTATCTGGAATTTGCTTCGTTACTATTTAATTTTATAGTTATATATCTTACCTACATGACTATAAAAAGGTTTGAAGCCAAACCTCATGAAGATATAATCAAAATTAAACCAGAAACGAGCTGGTTAAAGAAATTGATCTATACAGGCATTATTATTTGCGTTTTTTGGGCAATTGGTATTTCCTTGGTTGTATTTTTTAACGTGAATGAATCCTTTGTGTTTTATCCAATGTGGTTAGGCATGTCTATTTTAGTTTATTGGATAGGATATTTAGGGGTTTCTAAATCTTTAAAATTACAAGAACTTCTATCGTTACGGAAAAATAGAGAAAACAACGTTGCTAATAAGCACGCTACAAGTAAAGAAAATGCTTTTATTGAATTAGAGAGATTAATAAAAAAAGAACAATTATTTCTATCACCTAATATTAACTTACATGATATTGCAACTAAATTAGCGTTAAGTGAAGGCTATATTTCGCAACTAATTAATAAGAATACAGATTATAACTTTAATGACTACTTAAATAAATTACGAGTTGAAGAAATTAAAGTACTTCTAGCCAATCCAGAATACAATTACTACACAAATGTATCCATTGGTTTAGAATGTGGCTTCAATTCTAAATCTAGTTTTTACAGCGCTTTTAAAAAGTTTACTGGAAAAACGCCTGCTATCTTCAAAAAAGAAGTCCAGAATCTGTAACTATATACAAATATTGGACTCCTGTTATACAAAACCAGCTTATTATTGTTTCAAATAAATAATCAAATTATAATATATGAAACAATATAAAACTTTATTCTGCTTAATTTTTCTTTCCGCTCTCTTTAATTGCGAACAAGATGATTTCATTGAAACTGACAATCAAAATGCAACCCAATCTCAATTTAAGGTTACAAACGTTAATAAAGAGTTTGTATTTTCAAACACGGACATTTCAAATAAATTAAGGGCTATAAACTCCAATACAGATGAATCTATAAATTCAGAGTATAGTAGAGAAGTTCATAATGAAGAACATGGCTTTACAATAGAAACCGAAAACGTTAAATTTGTTGAGAATACTGTAACTGGATTCCATTCTTATAATTTTAATCTTAAAAGAGATAATCCTGAAAATGATAAAATTGAAAATCTTGTATTTCATTTAAATGCTTCAGGCACGTATGATATTTACATCGTAGAATATGATTTTACTGAAGATGAATATGAAACTTCAGATTTAAATCAATTAAATAATTTATCAACGAAATACACAGCTATTTCATTTGATGAATTAGGTTTTGTTATTGAAAGTAATAAAATGATGTATTTTATTTGTACTGAAACTTGGCTTTGGTTAGGTTCAGTAGATCATAGTGGTCAACTTCATGGAGCACCTCGAAACGGTGTCTGTAAAGTATCTGGGTGCAATTACAGGGAATCTGGTTATGTATTACAATCTAGTTCATGTGTTGCTACAACTGGTACTGGCAACCCTAATAACAACGGACCTACAAACACACCCAATGAAGGCCCTAATGGCTATGGCACAGGTTCAAATCCGTTTGTTTCAGCTCCAAACTATACGCAACCATGGGAAAATGTGCAAAAATGTATGAATGGTTTTGACCAACCAAATACTATGGATAACACCGTAATGGATTTGATTATGATTGATTGGCTTAAAGCAAACAAACACAAAGCAGGAAAAATACAAAACTTCTTGGGTGAAAGTGGTTGTAGTGAGGAAGCACAAGAAATCATGCTAGACGTAACAAGTATCATGATTGCTAATCCTAATATGGATTTTGAAGAGGCTCTTGAACAGTATTTTATGGATAATCCGGATATTATTATAATAGAAGCTTCTGACGACCCTATTGTAGATTTAGAAGATTATTTGAATTGTTTTGATACAAATTCACCAGCAAATATTACTATTTATGCTGATCAACCTAATCCTAATAACCCTCAATGGCCAATTTCTATTAGTGATAGAGTTGGACATGCTTTTATTAACATCGAGCAAGGAAATTACAATGTCACTTTTGGATTTTATCCTAATGAAGGTATTGGTTACTTTTCTCCTGTAGATGGAACAATGGAAAATGATGAATATCATAGTTATGATGTAAGTGTAACTATTGAAATTGATGGAGATACTTTAGGTGATTTAATTACTCACAGTATTAGTTTTTCCTTAACTGATTATGTATTACAAGATGTAAACTGCACTAGTTTTGTAATTTCAGCATCAAACATTATCGGTTTAGACGTTCCTTTATCAAGTTGTATAGGTAATTATGGTATCGGAACAGGGCCAACTCCTGGAATGTTTGGAGAATACATAAGAAATATGGATTTACCTCAAGGTTGTACAAGAAATCCAAATGGAGGAAATGCACCAACTGAAAATGGGTGTAACTAAAAAACAAACAAAATGATTAAATTAGAAAAAAAATTAATTATACCCTTAAAAATTATATCAATTATAGCTTTGCTTTGTGTAAGCATACCTGGAAACAAGTTTGATATACTTTATGGTCTTTTAGCCTCTTTTTGTATTTTAGATTCTTTCTATAGATTAGATTTTTTGAATAGTCATTTTATTCTTTCTTTTCTTTTGCTCGTTGGGCTTTTCATGATTTTTAATAAAAGGAAGAACATTATACTAATGGGGTATACCCTATCATTACCTCTGTTGATTGCAAATGTATATTATATACAACCAGATTTTGAAACTTCCTTTTATTTACCTTTTATTATTTTTACCTTTTCCATGATTTTAGTATTGTATTTGAAGTTTCAGGAAAAATAATTTAATACACTCAATAGGTTAGTAATAACCATCCTTTTCTAGAAATTTAATAGGTGGAACTACGCCAAGCAACAACTGTAATTAAACTAAACAATATGAACCCACCAATCAAAATGCTAAAAAGAATATCTGTTGTTTTATTAATGTTAACACCAATACCTTCTGGGAAAATTATTATATTTTCAGGTTTAGCAATGATATTTCAATTTTTAAATCTGACTTTTCTACTATTGACTTCAGAATTTCAAGAAAGCTATTTAAGAGAATTTACACTAGCAATTGTTTATATTATTTCAATCTTGTTAATGATTCAAAAAAGAAATAGACTTTTCATTATTGGTTTTATATTGAATATTTCTTTTTGGATCCTAATTTTAAAGCAAAATTCTTTTAAAACAATAGAATTCATAATTCCTTTTTTATTAAGCATAATAGTATCAATATATACATCTATAAGAATATTGAAAGAAAAATAAATACTGACTATTCTGCTCAAAACGCAAATTGCACAAGTTTTGCAATTTCCGCATCCAATATTGTAGGTTTTGATGTGCCTTTGTCTGAATGCATTGGTTAATATACCATTGGATAGGGAGCAACACCTGCCGCTTTTGGTGAATATATAAGAAATATGGATTTACCTCAAGGCAGTACAAGAAATCCAAATGGAGGTATTGCGCCTTTAGATAGTAACTGTAACTAAAACCAATCAAAAGATGAATAAATACAAAATTATATTTCTGAAAATTATTTCAATCCTAGCATTACTAGCAGTTTTTGTACCTGGAAAGAAGTTTGATATTCCCTATGGATTTATTTTAATTCTAACTCCTTTTGAACGAATCATGGAAAATGATTTATCGTTAGATTTATTAATACACGTAATTGGTATTTCAGGTCTAATCTTGATTTTCCTAAAAAACAAAATCATATCAACGTTGGGTTATTTGCTTGCTATATTCCCTTTAATTATGATCTTAATAAATTCTAACTCACTCAAATTTAGTTGGTTATTTTGGATTCCCGTTTTAATTTTAATAATTATTTTCACTGTTTTATTAAAAAATAGAACCTAATAATGAAAAGTTCAACATTCTTAATAATGATATTAATTTTAGTGAGTTGTGGCGAAACCAACAACTCACTAAACATTTATAATCACAAAGAATTAATAAATAATTTTTTCATAGAAATCATTTTAAATGACAACGAAAATAATCGCCATGAAATAGAAGAATTAACAATGTTTTATAACAACAATCAATTCGCAATTACAAAAGAGGAACGTCGTATTTTAAAAAGAAATTTGGACAGCCTTGTTCAAATTTCTTTAAAGAAATACAGTTATGAGGAGTTGAGACCATTTTTAAACATAGACAAAATAAATAAAGATGAAAAAGTCGAAATTTTAGAAATGTCAAATTTTGTTATTATGGCATATCAAGAGCAAATTAATAAAGAAAATTGGAGCAAAATTAAAATTCTTTCATACAAAGAAGCGAAAAGTGATTCTATTGTTTCAAAATCCGAAATATTTAAAAATTTGAAATATTCAGATTTTGATAAAGTATATTTTACCGTTTTTGATAATAATAGCAATAGAGTTAATTTCTACATAATAGATGACAATAAAATTATTTCATTTTTCCCTCATTTACATAAAAATAAGAGTTCAATATCCCCTTATTTTTTGAATAAAAAAGAGAACGTTAATTAAATTAGTACATAAAACGATATTTTTTGAGCTCAGTAATGAAACCATTGGATTTAAAT